>NZ_JAPYOK010000121.1:0-16827 GCF_028283155.1 Candidatus Poriferisodalis multihospitum
GAGCTGACCGACGGCAACGGCGTGGATGTGGCCATCGAGGCCGTGGGCTTGCCCCAGACCTATGAGCAGGCCTTCTATGCCCGCGACCTGGCAGGCACCGTGGTGCTGGTGGGGGTGCCGAATCCGGCCATGAAAATCGAGCTGCCCATGATCGAGGTGTTCGGCCGCGGCGGCTCGCTCAAGAGCTCTTGGTACGGCGACTGCCTGCCCAGCCGTGACTTCCCCATGCTGATCGACCTGCACCTGCAGGACCGACTGCCGCTCGACAAGTTCGTCAGCGAGACAATCGGGATTGCGGGTGTCGAGGAAGCCTTCGAGAAGATGGAGCACGGCGAGGTGCTGCGCTCCGTCGTGATGCTCTAAGCGCTGGCGTCGCGCAAGTCTCGGCGCAGCTCCCTGAGTTCGTCTCGCAGGCGGGCTGCGTACTCGAATCTGAGATCTGCGGCTGCTTCGGCCATCTCCTCCTCCAGCGAGGCGATGAGACGCGTCAGGTCGTCGGCCGGCAAGTCGCCGTAGGCGGCCTTCATCCGCTCGGCATTCACGCGGCCCGACACCAGCTTCTCGGGCACCGGTGCGGTCTCCGCTGGGCCTCGCAGCACCTCGAGGATGTCGGTGACGGCCTTGCGGATCGTCTGCGGGTCGATGCCGTGCTCGGCGTTGTACGCCTGCTGCAGGCCCCGCCGCCGGTTGGTCTCGGACACAGCGCGGTGCATCGACGGCGTGAACTCATCGGCGTACATCACGACCTGGCCGTCGACGTTGCGTGCCGCTCGCCCGATGGTCTGGATGAGCGACGTCTCACTGCGCAGGAACCCCTCCTTGTCGGCATCCAGGATCGCCACGAGGCTCACTTCGGGCAGGTCCAGACCTTCTCGCAGCAGGTTGATGCCCACCAGCACGTCGAAATGGCCGAGCCGCAGATCCCGGAGGATCTCGATCCGTTCAATGGTGTCGATCTCGCTGTGCAGGTAGCGCACTCGCACGCCGAGCTCGAGCAGGTAGTCGGTGAGGTCCTCGGCCATCTTCTTGGTGAGCGTGGTCACGAGCACCCGCTGGCCCTGTTCGGTGACCCGCTCGATCTCGCCCATCAGGTCGTCGATCTGGCCCTTCGTCGGGCGCACCACGATCTCGGGATCCACCAGACCGGTCGGCCGGACGATCTGCTCCACCACCTGGCCACTCGTCCGCAGTTCGTACTCCCCCGGCGTGGCCGACAGGAACACCACTTGATTCAGCCGGTCCATCACCTCGTCGAAGCGCAGAGGCCGGTTGTCGCGCGCGGAAGGCAGCCGGAAGCCATGCTCTACCAGGGTGTCCTTGCGCCGCCGGTCGCCGGCGAACTGACCGTGCAGCTGAGGAACGGCAACATGGCTCTCGTCGATGACCAGCAGGTAGTCGTCGGGGAAGAACGCCGAGACGCTCGCCGGTCACCGGGTCGATGCGGCTGATGCGGTCGATCTCGTCACCGAACAACTCCACCCGCACCAGGAACTCCTCGTAGGCCGGGTGGACTTCGAGTGTGTCGCCGCGAACCCGGAAGCGACCCCGGATCAAGTTCGTGTCGTTGCGCTCGTACTGCATGTCGACAAGCCGGCGCAGCACAGCACGCTGGTCGACCATGTCGCCCACACGCAGGTACAGCATCTGGCGCAGGTATTCCTCCGGTGCGCCCAACCCGTAGATGGCCGAGACAGATGCCACCACGATCACGTCCCGACGGGTCAGCAGCGCAGCCGTGGCCGAGTGCCGCAGCCGGTCGATCTCGTCGTTGATGCTGGAGTCTTTCTCGATGTACGTGTCCGAAGCTGGCATGTATGCCTCGGGTTGGTAGTAGTCGTAGTAGGAGACGAAATACTCCACACGATTGTCGGGGAAGAACTCACGAAACTCGTTCGCAAGCTGTGCCGCCAACGACTTGTTGGGAGCGAGCACCAACGTCGGACGCTGCGCCCGCTCGATCGTCCACGCGATCGTCGCGCTCTTGCCCGAGCCGGTGATGCCCAGCAGCGTTTGGAACCGGTCGCCGCGGATCACGCCGTCCGCGAGCTGGGCCACGGCGCGCGGCTGGTCACCGGCCGGCTCGAAACCTGCGCTGACCCGGAACGGGTGGGCGGCCGTCGGCGCCGGAAGCCAAGGACGGGCCTGCCGCGGCCTGTCCTCGCCGGGCTCGCCATGAGCCGGGGCCGTCGACACCGATGCCATGGGGCGAGGTTAGAGAGCAGCGCGAGGAGCTGCGCCCGCTGCGACGGCGGCAGAACCCTCTGCGACCAGCGATCCGGCAGGTCGCAACGTCGCCGAGTCTCCTGCCGCCGCCGCAGCTATGACATCTGTGCCTACTGGCTCGAGTCCCAAGAGGCAAAGATGCTCCCTGCGAGCAGCCGGTGTGGTTATCCTGCCGCGCTGACCGCCGACCCGCCGATACCCGACTCCTTCACGACCTGAGACCGCCCATGAGCCGCGACGAACCAGACGCATCAGAGTCCGACGACGCGCTCGACGACGCCATGGATGACCCTGACCTGCTCGGCGACGACTTCGAACCGGTGCCCGATGACCTCGAGGCCGAAGAGCTGGGCGTGGCGGACATCGACGACGACATCGACGATGTCGACGACTTGGATGGGGACGGGTTGGACGCCGATGGACTGGATGATGGCGAGACAGCGTCCTCAGACAAAGACGCCGGGCCGAGCCGCGAAGTGCCGGCCGGGGTGCGCCCCGCCGCCGACGACGAAGACGACGACGATGACGACGAGGAGCTCGAGGCGGATCTCGGCGAGATCCTCAAGGAGCGGCTGGCGTCTGAAGACGAGGACGATGACGACGAGGACGACGAGATCGGCATCGTCACAGGTTCCCGTTCAGCGTCCAAGCAGGAAGATGAGATCCTCTGCGAAGGCTGCTTCCTGCTGGTCAAGCCATCCCAGTTCGACATGCGCGGACCCGAACCGAGCTGTCCACACTGCGGAACGCCGATCGTCTACTGACTGCTCAGTCCGATAGGTGCGGCAGGGCGCTGGCCCAGTTGAAGGCTGCTTCGATCGCGGCTTCGAGTTCGTCGAGGCCGCCGGAATTGTCGAGGACCCAGTCGGCAATGCCGAGTCGCTCGTGGCGCGACAACTGAGCGGCGATGCGCGCACGTGCGTCATCGGCGGAGAACCCTCGCGAGGTCACGAGCCGCTCCACAGCAACATCGGTCGGCGTGTCCACCACCAGGATCCCGCTGGTCGGGTAGCGCGGCCGCTGACCCTTGGCCAGCCCCTCGCCGAGCAGCGGGATGTCGAGCACCACCAGACGATCCGTGCCCTCGAGTTCGCCCAGCCGGCGACGGATCTCCCGGCCGACCGGAGGATGAGTGATCGCGTTCAGATCGGCGAGTGCGTCGGGGTCGTTGAACACGATGGCCGCAACCGAACCGCGGTCGAGCGTGCCGTCGGCAGCCACGATGTGATCCCCGAAGCGCTCCACCATCTCCGCCAAGACCGGACTGCCGAGTGCCTGCTGCTCGCGGACGATGGCATCGGCATCGATCAGCGCAGCACCGCGGAGGGCAAAGCCCGAGGCGACCGTGCTCTTGCCGCTGCCGATGCCACCAGTGAGCCCGACGGTGATCATCGCGCAGCAGTCAACCGATGGGGACTCGACGGCAGCAGGTTCAAGCTCAGCGGGGAGCTGACGGGCTAGCTGTCGCCTTCTGGGGCCGCCGCAGCGGGCTCGCCGTCGGCGCCTTGGTTCTCGTAGTGCGCGAGGGCCTGGCGGTAGGCCTCCTCGCCGTGCTCCTCGTAGTACTCGCGCCATGCCCGTTCGGCTTCTGACTCCTCGCCTTCGGCAGGCGTCTCGTAGCTGAACTCGCCGATGAAGTTGCCTTCCTCGTCGTAGGCGTGATCGCCGAACGCCTCGCGGTATTCCTCCGCGACCACCCCGCCTTCGGCTGCCTGCTTGATCGACAGGCTGATGCGCCGGCGCTGCAGGTCGAGATCGATGATCTTCACCCAGAGCTCCTCGCCGGGTGTCACGACCTGCTCGGGCAGCTCGACGTGGTGGGCAGACATCTCCGAGATGTGCACCAGGCCCTCGATGCCGTCGCCGACCTGCACGAATGCACCGAACGGGACGAGCTTGGTGACCCGGCCGTAGACCAGCTCCTCGACCCGGTGGGAGTTCGCGAACGCTTCCCACGGATCCTGCTGCGTCGCCTTGAGCGAGAGTGAGATGCGCTCGCGCTCGCGGTCGATTTCGAGCACCTCCACCGTGACCTCGTCGCCGATGCTGACCACCGAGCCGGGGTGATCGACGTGCTTCCAAGACAGCTCCGAGACGTGAATGAGGCCGTCCATGCCGCCGAGGTCGACGAATGCGCCGAAGCTGACTACCGACGAGACCCGGCCGGTTCGCCGCTCGCCGCGCTGCAGATCTCGCAGGAAGCCCTCCCGCTCTTCCTTGAGGCTCTCTTCGAGCCAGGCTCGCCGGCTGAGCACGACATTGTTGCGGTTCTTGTCGAGCTCGATGATCTTCGCTTCGAGCTCGCGGCCGACATAGGGGGCCAGATCGCGGACGCGACGGAGTTCCACCAGCGACGCCGGCAGGAAACCCCGCAGGCCGATGTCGACGATCAGCCCGCCCTTCACCACCTCGATGACGGGGCCCTTGACGACACCATTGGACTCGCGGATCTCCTCGATGCGGCCCCAGGCGCGCTCGTACTGCGCCCGCTTCTTGGAGAGCACCAAGCGGCCATCGGGATCTTCCTTCTGCAAGACCAGGGCCTCGATCTGATCGCCGACCTCCACGACCTCCGATGGGTCGATGTCGTGACGGATGGAGAGCTCGCGGGACGGGATGACGCCCTCAGACTTGAATCCGATGTCCAGCAGCACCTCGTCGCGATCGACTCGCACGATGGTGCCGGCCACGATGTCGCCGTCGTCGAACTCGACGATGGTCTGCGCGATGGCGTCCTCGAACGACGTGTCGCCGAGGTCGTCGATGGTGACGGTCCGCGGCACGTAGTCGCCCGCATCGGTGAAGGTGCCGAAGTCGCCCGTCGAAGCCCCGTTGCCGCTCTCGTCGCTGGCGCTCTCGCCATCCGGCGCCTCGGGGGCAGTCGCAGGGGAGTCATCAGGTGCCGGAGCCTCGGCGAGTGCTGGGTCTTCGAGGTCTGGAGCGGGGGCAATTGCGTCGGTCACTGGGGAATGCTCGGGTCGGGAATACGGGCGCAGGCGGCTGAGCATGCCGCGCGCAGCGCACGGAAAGGCTACCGGCGTCGCCGTCTGTCGGACCCGAGGCGCTCTGGCGCGGCCTGTTCGGCGGGTCAGCCCTTGGCGTCTGCCCAGGTGGCGCCGACAGCGACATGGACTTCCAGCGGCACCGCCAGGTCGGCGGCATTGCGCATCACGTCGACCGTCAGATCGGTCGCCTCGGCGGCCTCAGCGGGGTCCACTTCGAGGATCACCTCGTCGTGCACCTGCAGCACCAGCCGGCTGGCTGCGGACCGAGCCTGCAGCGCCCCGTCCAGCCGGATGAGCGCCACCTTGAAGATGTCGGCCGCGAGCCCCTGGATGGGAGCGTTCATGGCCTGCCGCTCGGCGGCCTGGCGCACCCGGAAGTTGCGCGACGCCAACTCGGGCAGCGGGCGGCGCCGGCCGAATGCCGTCTCGGTGTAGCCACGCTCGCGGCTCTGCTCCACCACCCCGTCCATGAATGAGCGCACCTTGGGAAACGCTTCGAAGTAGGCATCCAGGATCTCCGCCGCCTCGCCGGTGGGCACACCGAGGCGCTGGCCGAGGCCATACGCCTCCATCCCGTAGGCCAAGCCGTAGCTCACCATCTTCGCCACCGACCGCTGCTGCGGGTCGACCTCGGTGGGGCTGATGCCGAACAGGGATGCGGCGGTGGCGCTGTGGATGTCATGGCCCGCCTCGAAGGCGCCGACGAGACCCGGATCGCCGGACAGGTGGGCGATCACCCGCAGCTCGATCTGGTTGTAGTCGGCAATCAGCAGCTCGAAGCCATCGGCCGGCACGAATGCACGCCGGAACAGCCGGCCCTGTTCGGTCCGCACCGGGATGTTGTGCAGGTTCGGGTCCTCGGAGCTGAGCCTGCCGGTACGTGCCACCGTCTGGTTGAACGTGGCGTGAATGCGGCCGTCGGGCTCGACGCATTCGAGCAGGCTGACGCCGTAGGTGGAGCGCAGCTTCTCCACTTCCCGGAACGCCAGCAGCCGGTCCACGATGCGATGCTCGCCTCGCAGCGACTCCAGCGCCGCCGCGCTCGTGGAGTAGCCGGTCTTGGTCTTGCGCTGAGGTGTCAGCCCCAAGTCCTCGAAGAGCACTTCCGCAAGCTGCTTGGGCGAGTTGACGTTGAGATCGTCACGACCGGCCAATGCGCGCACTTCGGCTTCCAGCGCGAGCACCTCGCCCGTGAGATGGTCGCGCAACGATTCCAGCTCGCCGCTGTCGACGCCGATGCCGGCCGCTTCCATGCGAGCCAGCACGCCGATGAGCGGACGCTCCACATCCCGGTACAGGCCGGACATGCCCAGGCTCTCGAGCTGCTGATCGAGCATCGGCGCCAGCATCGCCACCGCGAGGGCGTCACGAGCGGCCACGATGCCATCCGTCGGTCCATCGGCGTCGAGGTCGTCGAAGCCCAGCTGGCCCTCGGCGCCGCCTCCGGCGAGCTCCGTGCCGCAATGCCGGGCGAGGAGCGCGCTCAGCTCGTCGCGGCCTTCCGACGGATGGATGAGATAGGCGGCGATCGAGGTGTCGACAGCCAGCCCGGCGAGCGCCGCGCCGCCATCCAAGTCGCCCGGCAGGCGGGCGAGCGCACGCATGAGCTCCTTTGCCTGGTGGACATGGACGCCCGGACCGTCAGCCCCCAGCAGGCGGGCGCACGCCGCTGCGATCTCGGGCAGAGCGAGATCATCAGGACCGAGCGCGAGCACCGTGCCGTGCGAGGGATCGTCAGCGACCGTCAGCACACCCAAAGCGCCGTCGGCGTCCACAGCGAACCCGAGCGCGACCGGTTCGTCCCGGCGCGACAGCTCACTCAGCAGCCCAGCGGCATCCGCGCCGCGGGCGCCCCCCTCAGCGTCGACCGGCAGCAGCTGCACGTCCGCGAGTTGGGCAGTCTCGGGGGAACTGGCGCTCGGCACCAGCAGGCCGTCCAACGAGGTGCCCGCCAAGGCGTCGCGCAGGCGAGCATGCAGGGTGTCGAACTCCAGGAACTCGAACGTGCGCGTCACGAGGTCGGCATCGAAGCTGCCCCATTGGAGGTCGTCGACCGTGGCCTCGATCGGCGCGTCGGTCCGCAGCGTCATCAAGTCGACGTTGCGCCGCACGACCTCGCCGTGGGCCGCAAGGTTCTCGGCCAGCTTCGGGGTCTGTTCGGCGGCGGCTGCCAGCAGCGCCTCGACACTGCCGTATTGGTTGAGGAGCTTGGCGGCCGTCTTCTCTCCGACACCGGGCACTCCTGGCAGGTTGTCGGACGGGTCGCCGCGAAGTGCGGCGTATTGCACGTACAGGTCCGGCGTGACGCCGGTGCGCTCGGCGATGCCCGCTTCGTCGTAGAGCGCGTAGTCGGTGACCCCGCGGCGGTTGTAGAGCACTTGGATCTTGGGGTCGTGCACGAGTTGGTACACGTCGCGGTCGCCGCTGACGATCAGCACATCGTCGCCGCGCTGTTCCGCCTCGGACGCCAGCGTCGCCAGCAGGTCGTCGGCCTCGAAGCCGGCGCAGTCGATCGCCGGGATGCTCAGCGAATCGAGCACCTGGCGCACTAGGCCGAGCTGATCGATGAGCGTTGGCGGCGTCTCGTCGCGGTGAGCTTTGTATTCGGGCGCTGCGGTGTGGCGGAACGTCGGCTCCCGACGATCGAAGCACACCGCTATTGCGTCAGGACGGTGGTCGCGCACCAGGTTGATGAGCATGGATGTGAACCCGAAGACGGCGCCTGTGGGCTGTCCCGAGCGGGTGGCCATGTCTTCGGGGACGGCAAAGAAGGCCCGGTACGTGAGCGAATTCCCGTCGAGCAAGAGGAGCTTCGACATGGGAACTCTCCCAACGGTGCCGGGTGACGGTTGCGGAAGCCTGCCAACCGCAGATGTCGAAGGGCGGGCTCAGGGGGTCAGCAGTCCATCGACGATCTGCTGGGCGATGTCCCGCATTCTCGCGCGGTTGGCCATCGCCGTACTCCGGATGAATTCGAAGGCGTCCCGCTCGGAGAGCTGGAAATCGTCCATGAGCAGGCCCTTCGCGCGCTCCACCGCCTTGCGCGTCTCCAGCTTCTCCTCGAGGCTCTCCACCGTGTCTTCGAGCTCGCGCATCTCGGTGAAACGCCCCCACGCCACCTCGATGGCCGAGACCAGTTCTTCCCGCTGGAACGGCTTCACCAGGTACGACAGCACGCCGGCGTCGCGGGCTTCGGCGATCAGATGACGCTTGCTGAACGCTGTGAGGATGAGCACTGCGGATGTGCGATCGCCGGCGACCTCTCGTGCAGCATCGAGGCCGTCGCGGCCGGGCATCTGGATGTCGAAGATGCACACCTCGGGCTGGTGCTGGCGTGCCAGCTCGACGGCTTCGTCGCCGCGGCCCGTCTCCGCCACCACGACGTAGCCCTCGTCCTCGAGCATCTCGCGCAGATCGAGGCGGATGATGGCCTCGTCCTCTGCGATCACGACTCGCTTCGACACGCGCTCTCCCCTCGCGGGACAGGATCGGTCAGCCTACCGGTCGGCTTGTCGCGCCTCTCAGAGATTCATGCAGGCGTCGAGTGCCCGGGGCGGGAGTTGAACCCGCACGCCCGTGAGGGCAGAGGATTTTGAGTCCCCCGTGTCTGCCGTTTCACCACCCGGGCCTTGGGGCGGCTCAGCGTACCCGGGGGCCCGAGCGGCCCGTGAGCCCCATCACATGAGCATGGGGAACAAGAGCGGGGCGTCAGTCGAAAGGTCGCTCTCGGCCTGGGCTGCCACCTACCCTCTTGCCCTAGTCCCATTGTGCGTTCACTGCGCTGCGGTTCGAGCACCGACCAGGTCTCCCGCCCAGGCGCTGCGTAGGAGGCCGAGTGCTCGCATTCACATTCCCGGGCCAAGGCTCGCAGCAGCAAGGCATGGGCGAGCCATGGACGGCGCACGAGTCGTGGGAGCTGGTCACCGAGGCATCCGATGCCTGCGGGCGTGATGTCGCTGCGCTGCTGCTGGAAGCCGATGCCGACGAGCTGCGCCATACGCGTAACTCGCAGCTGTCGACGTTCGTGCTGTCGATGGTGGTGCTCGATGCGGTCGAGCGCACGGGCGCGACGTTCTCGTGTGCCGCCGGGCACTCGCTGGGCGAATACAGCGCGCTGACCGCAACCGGGGCCTTGGCGTACGACGACGCGGTGCGGCTGGTCGCCGAGCGCGGCGAGGCCATGCAGGTTGCTGCTGACGAGCAGGAAGGGACCATGGCGGCCGTGCTGGGTCTCGACGACAACCTCGTGGCAGAGGCGTGCGACGCCACGCTTGGCGATGTCTGGGTCGCCAACTACAACGCGCCGGGCCAAGTCGTCATTGCGGGCGCGCCGGACGCCGTCGCCGTCGCCGGTGACGAAGCGAAGGCGGCGGGCGCGAAACGGCTCATGGGCTTGCCCGTGGGCGGCGCATTCCACACACCGTTCATGCAGCCGGCCAGGGATCGGCTGCGCAAGGCACTGGCCGAAGTTGAGATCCGGGCCCCGAGCGTGCCGGTGGTCGCCAATGTCGATGCCCAGCCGCGTGCTGACGCCGACGAGTGGCGCACGCTGCTGGCGCAGCAGCTCACCAGCCCGGTGCTGTGGCGCGCGAGCCTCCATGCGCTGGCTGACGCCGGCGTCACCACCTTCGTGGAGCTCGGCCCGGGCAAGGTGCTGACCGGCATGACCAAGCGGACGCATCGAGGTGCGACATCGATGTCGGTCGGAACTCCCACCGAGATCGACACGCTGATGGAGACGCTCGCCACCGATGCGCCTTCAGCGCCGACCGTGCTGGGCGGCGAGAACCTGTACGTCACCGAGCGCCTCATCGTGAGCCCGTGCGCCGGCATCTTCACGCTCAGCGCCGGTGTCGGCGACGGCCAGCAAGTCAATGTGGGTGATGTCATCGGCCATGTGGCCGGGGAAGAAGTGCGTTCTGCGTTCGCGGGTACTGTCATGGGGATCATGGCCGTAGAAGGCGAACGGGTCACCGCACGGCAGCCTGTTGCGTGGCTGCGGACGCCAGCCGGCAGCTGAACAGCCGGCACCTGAAGGGGAGGCCACAGATGACGCTCAGCGTGGGCAACGCATCAAGCGCGCGCATTGTCGGCATCGGGACAGCGCTCGGCGAGCGCGTCCTCACCAACGAAGATCTTGCCGAGATGGTCGACACCTCCGACGAGTGGATCATCGAGCGCACCGGCATCAGACAGCGGAACATCGGCGGCACCACCGCCGGCCTGGCCGCACGCGCCGGAACCGCGGCCATGGAGGTCGCCGGCGTCGATCCGTCGAGCATCGACATGCTCATCCTGGCCACGACCACGCCGGATCGCTGCGTTCCGGCCTCGTCGTCGCGGGTGCAGGAGGCACTCGGCCTCGACTGCGGCGCCATGGACGTGAACGCCGCCTGTTCAGGGTTCGTCTACTCGCTGGTGGCGGGCCACGGCATGATCGCGATGGGTCACGAGCGGGTGCTGGTCATCGGCGCCGAAGTGCTCTCCCGGATCACCGACTGGACTGATCGGGCCACCTGCATCCTGTTCGCCGACGGTTCGGGCGCCGCCGTGCTCGAGCGCAGTGAGCAGGGCTCCGACCTGCTCGGCTGGCACGTCTCAAGCGACGGTTCCATGGAGGAGCGGCTGTACTGCGAGCACGACGGCTACATCCGGATGGCGGGCCAAGCGGTGTTCAAGAAGGCCGTGCTGGTGATGGAGGAGTCGGCGCGCCAGTCGATGAAGCAAGCGGGCCTGACCGCCGACGACATCGACGTAGTGGTGCCCCATCAGGCCAACGTCCGCATCGTCGAGACCGCCTGCAAGCGGCTGCGCATCCCCTATGAGAAGGCCGCGATGGTGATCGAGCGCACCGGCAACACATCGTCGGCCTCGATTCCCCTCGCACTCGACGACGCCGTGCGCAGCGGCCGGATCAACGAGGGCGACAACGTGCTGCTCGTCGGATTCGGCGCCGGCATGACATCGGCATCGGCACTGCTGCGCTGGTCGGGCGCCCCCGCCCGCGCTAGCTGAACGAGCGTCACGCACACGGCTCACGATGAATCAGCCCGAAGCGCGCCCTGCGACAGCACGCACCGTCCTCGTCACCGGCGGCAGCCGCGGCATCGGTCTGGCGACGGCCCAGTTGTTTGCCGATGCAGGCCACCGCGTGGCGGTGACCAGCCGCACCGAGGCCCCTGACGACGGCCGCCTGCTGTGGGTGGCGTGCGACCAGGCCGACAGCGACGCGGTAGATGCCGCCTACGGCACCATCGAAGCAGAGCTCGGCCCGGTGGAGATCCTGGTCGCCAATGCCGGCATCACCCGCGACCAGCTTCTGCTGCGCATGGCCGACGACGACTTCGCGGCTGTCGTCGACACGAACTTGACTGGCGCGTACAGGATGGCCAAGCGGGCGGCCCGGCCCATGCTGCGCGCACGCTGGGGGCGATTGATCTTCGTGTCCTCGGTGGTCGGATTGCTGGGCTCGGCCGGGCAGGTCAATTACGCGGCATCCAAGGCGGGCCTCGTGGGCATGGCCCGATCACTGGCTCGCGAACTCGGTTCGCGCGGCATCACCGCGAATGCGGTCGCGCCCGGGCCGGTGGCCACCGAGATGTTCGGCGCATTGAGCGACGAGCAGCAAGCCGCCATCACCGACGCAGTGCCGCTGGGACGGGTGGCAGAACCGTCCGAGATAGCTGCTGCGGTGGCGTTTCTCGCGTCCGACGAAGGCGCGTACATCACCGGCGCCGTGATACCCGTCGACGGCGGCCTGGGAATGGGCCATTGAGCCATGACCAGCCGCAGCTTGGCCCTGCGCCTCCCGCTCTTGTTCCCAATCTCAATTGAGAACGGGCTCACGGGCCGCTCAGGCCACGGGGCTCAGCCTCTACACTTCGCGTTCGCACGGCCGCCGGGCGCTCGTGCGGTGACCGCCCACACATGAGGGGATCAGCATGAGTGACACGTTGGATCGATTCCGTGACTGCGCCGTCGAGGTGCTGGCCGTGGATCCTGAGCAAGTCACACCCGAGGCCAGCTTCGCAGACGACCTCGACGCCGACAGCTTGGACCTCGTCGAGCTGGTGATGGCCTTGGAAGAGGAGTTCGACATCAGCGTGGACGAGGAAGAACTGGAAGACGTCGCCACCGTCGCCCACGCGATCCAGCTGGTCGAATCGAAACTGTGAGCGCCAGATAATGAGCGCCAGCCGTCGGGTAGCTGTCGTCGGCCTCGGCGTTGTCTCGTGCGCCGGGACCGGCGTCGACAACTTCTGGCAGGGGCTGAACTCCGCGCCGCCAGAGGGCGAGCGCCGCGTCGACGACTTCGATCCGGCGCCGTACTACGACAATCCCAAGGAAGCCCGGCGGGCCGATCGCTCGACGCAGCTCGGCATGGCATCGGCTGCACAGGCCATCGCCGACGCAGGGGAACTGGCGACCGACCCGGATCGCTGCGGCGTCATCTACGGCACGGGTGTCGGCGGCCTGCAGACCTTCGAAGACCAGGTGCTCGTGCTCGATCGCAAAGGCGCGCGCCGGGTCTCGCCGTTCATGGTCCCGATGATGATGCCGAACGCCCCTGGCGCCGCTGTCTCGATGAGGCACGGCCTGGCCGGACCCTGCGAGGTCCTCACCACCGCATGCGCGGCGGGGACGCATGCGATCGGCTACGCGGCGCGGCTGATCCGCACCGGCGCCGCCGACGTGATTGTGGCCGGGGGCTGTGAATCGGTGATGACGCCCGTGGGCACCGCGGGCTTCGTCAACATGACGGCTCTGTCGACCAGCGGAGTCTCGATGCCCTTCGACAAGAACCGCGACGGCTTCATGATGACCGAGGGCGCTGCCACCCTGGTGCTCGAGGAATGGGATTCGGCGATGGCGCGGGGCGCCACGATCCGGGGCGAGGTGCTCGGCACCGCCTCGAATGCCGATGCGCACCACATCACCGCTCCTGCCCCCGGCGGTGCCGGGGCGCTGCGCTGCATGCAGCTCGCCATCGATGACGCCGGCCTCGCGCCCGACGACATCGTCCACGTGAACGCGCATGGCACGTCGACCCCGCTGAACGATGCCGCAGAAGCCGAGGCGCTCAACAAGCTGTTCGGCCCCAGCGGGCCGTTGGTGACGTCGACGAAGGGTGTCACCGGTCATGCACTGGGTGCCGCGGGCGCTTTGGAAGCCGTCGCTGTGCTGCTGTCAATGCAGCACCGCAAGATCCCGCCCACGGCCGGCTGGACCACACCTGATCCTGAGCTTGCAGAATTCCGGCTTGTCACCGGAGCGGCAGCCGACTGGGAACCCGGGCCGTCGCTCAGCAACTCGTTCGGATTCGGCGGCCACAACGGCTGCATCGTGCTCGGCCCCGCCTGAGGGCGATCAGCTACAGGCTGTCGTAAGTGGCAGTCTCGATTGCTTCGAAGAGCCCGTACGAACGCGGATCTACGAACGGCACCTGCTGGCTGATGTAGCAGCACGCCACCTGATTCTGCAGGTCGATCCAGAAGTACGAGTTGGCGAGCCCTGCCCACATGAGTCCGCCGGCAGGACGCCCGGTGGGCGCCGGCTCCTCGTTGATCTGGAACGTCAGGCCCCACGACTTCTCGACGCCGGGGAAGAACTCCGCGTCGAATGAGAACGGCGGGGCGGCGGTCACGAGCTTGGTGACTCGCAGGTCGCCCATCGCGTTGGCGGCCATCTGCGCATGGGTGTCGGGCGACACGATCTGGCTGCCGTCGAGGCTGCCGCCGTTCAGCATCATGGCCAGAAAGCGGCAGTAGTCGTCGGCGGTGGAGTACAGCCCGCCGCCGCCCATCTCGAACTCCGGCTCCTGGGGGATCTCGAACGGCATCTCGAACAGCGAGCCGTTCTCGTCGCGGGTGTGCATCGCCGACTGGCGGGCGCGCATGTCGTCGCTGATCTTGAACGCCGTGTCGGTCATGCCCAGCGGCTCGAAGATGTTCTCGGCCATGTACTCACCGAGCGACATCCCCGAGGCTGCTTCGACCATCTGACCCGCATAGTCGATGCCGGTGCCGTAGAACCAGCGATCGCCCGGGTCGAACAGCAGTGGGATGCGCAGCGTTTCCTTCTGGCACTCGATCACGCCCGGCGTCCCAGTGGCCTCTTCGTACCGGCCGAGTTCGGGGCTCCAGATGTCGTACCCCATGCCCGCGGTATGGGTCAGCAGGTGGCGCAGCGTGATGTCGCCGTTGCGGGCACGGGTGACCGGGTTGCCGTCGCCGTCGAACCCGGTCAGCACGTCGAGCTCGCCGAGCAGCGGCAGTACCTCTGCGCCCGGATCGTCGAGCGAGAGCTTGCCCTGCTCCACGAGCTGCATCGCCGCCGTGCCGGTGACGGCCTTGGTCATCGAGGCGATCCAGCACACGGTGTCCGAACTCATGGCTGCGTCGCTGTCGGCGCCACGGGTGCCGGCCGCTGCCGAGCAGGTCTCCCCGTCGGCGTTGATGATCTTGGCCACCGCGCCCACGACGTCGCCGTCGGCGACGCCCCGGTCGAGAATCCCTTGAACTGTGTCTCCGAGTGACATCTGAGGCCTCCTGATGGGCTGGACGGAGCGCTGCGCGGGGCGTGCTTCGGCCCCGCGAGCGCGACGCTAGTTCGGAGTCGCGGCGCCACTGACACCGACCATCCACTGCTGCGAGAGGCCGCGGCGCGCAGCCGACGAGCAAGGGACGCCCGCCTCGCGTCCGCCGTACCCTCAATTCGATGGCGGGGCGGCCACTCGTTGCATCGGGCATTGCGGGCCTCGCCATTCTGGCGGCGGCGTGCAGCACCAGCCCTGTGCGGGTCGTGCCGCTCCCGCCCACGTCATCGGAAGCTCCGGCCGCCGCCCAGCCAGCAACCGGCGAAACCGGGCCCAGCGCAGCGGTGGACGAGGTGACACCATCGGCCGCGCCGGTCACCTCGGCTGCGGCAACGAAGTCTGCGGCAGCCTCCACGACTGCCGCCATGCCGACGACGACACAGCCCGACCTGACGTGGACGCTGCTGGCAGGCGGAGATGTGCTGATGGACCGCAGCGAAGCAGCCGGCGTCGACCCGTTCGCCGGCATTGAGCCCCCTCTGGGGTCAGCAGACGTTGCGGTCGTGAATGTGGAGATGGTCATCAGCGAGCGCGGTGAGCCCGCCGACAAGAAGTACGTATTCCGAGCGCCGCCGTCGGCGGCCGAGCGCATCGCGGCGGCCGGCGTGGATGTCGCCAACTTGGCCAACAACCACGCCATGGACTACGGCCCCGAGGCGCTGCTCGACACCATCAATCTCCTTGAGGCCCAAGGCGTGATCGCGCTTGGAGCGGGCACAACGAGTCCCGATGCCTACGGGCACCGGGTCATCGAAGTGCGTCCCGGCGTGCGCGTCGCATTCGTCGGCGCCTCGATGGTGGTGCCGCTCGGCTTTCCCGCGACCCAGACGCGCCCGGGCATCGCTTCTGCATACCAGCGTGACCGGGTGCTCGCGAATGTGCAGGCGGCGGCGAACGAGGCCGATGTGGTGATCGCCGTGGTGCACTGGGGCATCGAGCGCATGACCTGCCCGGAGGGCCGTCAGCGCGACTTCGCCTTCGAGCTGCTGCACAACGGTGCCGATGCCGTTATCGGCCACCACCCCCACGTGCTGCAGCCGGTCGTGTTCGACGACGGCAAGCTCGTGGCGTACTCGCTGGGCAACTTCGTGTGGCACTACCGGTCGGGCATCACCGGTGACACGGGCGTTCTGCAGATCGACTTCGACGGCACCGAGATGCTGGGCTGGTCGTTCCATCCCCACCTGCTCGACATCAACGGCGCGCCAGTGCCTGCGCCTGAGGGTGCTCGGGTCGATCGAATCAACGACATCGTCGCGGGCGACTGTGCCCGGCACTAGCCGCCCCCGACCACCGCCGCGCCGACTCCGGCCGCCGACACCGAGCCCGACGATGAGTCAGACGACGAGGACGGGTAGCGCGCTCAGCTGAGCACCTCGGCGGCGGCGAGATCGGCGACCCGGTCGGCGTCGTAGCCCAGGAACTCGGTGAGCACCTCGAAGTTGTCTTCGCCGAGGCACGGCCCGCCTCGCCAGACCACCGGCGGTGTGCGGGACATGCGTGTCCGGCAGTTCTGGGTCCACATGGTGCCGCGGTGGCTCTGGGGCACGTCGATGTGGTGCTCCCGCGCCTGCAGCTGCGGGTCGTCGCAGCAGCCCTGGGCATTGTTGACCGGGTAAGCGTCGATGCCGCTGGCCTGCAGAGTCTCAGCCGCTTCAGCGTTGCTGCGCCCCGAGGTCCAGGCCGAGATGGCATCGTCGATCTCCGCGGATCGTTCCCGCCGAACGGCTTGATCCCAACCGGCGGCGCCGTCGCCGGCGAGCCCGATGGTGTCGGCGAGGGATGTCCATCGGTCGTCGGTGCACGCGATCGCCACCCACTGGTCTTCTCCGGCGCTCGGGTACACACCGTGAGGGCTCATGTGAGGATCCTCGTTGCCGCACCGCTGCGGATCACGGCCGTTGATCGAGGCATCCAAGATGGCCGGCGCCAGGTAATGCAGGGCCGCCTCGGTCTGGGAGATGTCGATGTAGCAACCGGTGCCGGTGCGGTCGCGCCGCTCCA
>NZ_JAPYOK010000122.1:0-42665 GCF_028283155.1 Candidatus Poriferisodalis multihospitum
CAACGAGCCGCCGCCGACCGCGCTGCCGCCCGCCCCGACCCCGGCCTCGCGGCCGGACTCGCCGGCGCACGACACCGCGAGAACCACCGCGAGCACCGCAGCGGCCATCCAGCCGCGTCCCGGCCGCGCCCAACGCTGTCTGAACATGTTCGCGAATCTACGGCACCGGTCGGCGGCGCTCCTTCAGGCTGTGAAGCGCCTTGCCGCGCTGTCGAAAAAGGCATCGGGAACGCGGCAGCGTCGCGTACGAAGGCCGCTCGTCAAGCAGACGCCTGAGCCTCAAGTTCCGACGTGCTGCATCAGCCGAGGGGCCGGCCGAAGGGCAGCTCGTCCTGCCATGTCTGCAGGAAGGCCTCGGCCCGGTAGCAGGCGGCCATGAACGGGCCGTCGTCATGGGCGGCGGTCTCGGACATGACAGCGTTCACGGTGTCCGCGGTAGCCGAACGCAGGTCGTTGTGGGTGAGCACCGCGTCGGCCCACCAGCCCAGCGCCGGTCCCACCGCTGCGACAAAGTCAGCCGCGACCGGCGTGCCGGCCGCCCGCAGCACGGCCAGCGCTTTGGATGAGACGGCTGCCGCGGAGAACGCCACGACGGGTGTGGCGCCCGCCATTGACGCGCCGTCGCCTGACATCGCGCCCGGTTTCGAGCCGCAGAACAGCACGTCGACGTCGTCCCTCCAGACCGTCCACGGCTTGGCAGGCTCGCCGTCAGTCGACAGCGCCGCCACACACATCTCGCCGTCCGCCAGCCAGGCCTCCACGAGCACCGCCGGGTCGAGCCGGCCGCCGTCACCCGGAGCGTCAGCGCAGCCTTTGGCGGTGCCGACTCGGGCGATCGCGGCCCCGGCCGCCGCAGCTTCACGCGCAATGCCGACGCCGGCGGGTCCGAACCCCTCGATGGCGACGCGCTTGCCGTCGAGGCCGCCGAGCAGGCTGGCTGCCGCTGCCGCGGCGCCGACGCCGATGAGCTCGTCGTTGAACGAGATGCCATCGCGGTCGTCGTTGCCGATCAGATTGCGCTGATCATGAGCCAGCACCGGTGCGAGCAGCTCGGCGTTCAGCCGCAGACCCGGGCTGGTCGAGAGCCGACCCGAGCTGAAGTCGTCGGCGAGTTCGTCTGCCAGGGCCTCGACTGCAGCAGCAGCCTCGGACGGGTCGGACTTCAGGCCGATGCCGGCACCGCTGCGCTGCTGTTCGAGCGTGGCGAACACATAGGTGACATGCCGGACCAGCATCGTCGCGTTGCCGGGAATGAGCCGGCTGCCGAGGCGGGCCTCCCCGACGTAGTGTTGGGCGCCGGGCAGGTCATAGATGACGAAGCCGGGCGTCGATTCGAGCTTGCGGGTCTCCACCGGCCAAGTCTGCCACCGGCCGCCCGGCACGCCCCGGGCATGGCTGCAGGGTTACGTCGGGAGAGGTCGGCGCCGTGCCTAGCCTTGACGGCGGTGCGACGACTGGCGATGTGTCTGTGTGCAGTGCTGCTGGCTGCCGCATGCGGTGGAGACGATGCGTCGGAACCCGTTGTGACCGACGCCGCTGCTGCAACTACGACACCGAGCGGTGCTGCACCCGACCGGACGCAGGTCTCCGGCACGGCATTGCCGCAATTCGAGCAACTGGAAGACGATCCGGCCGTCGGCCGGCAGGCGCCCTTGGTTGTCGGCGCCGATCTGCTCACCGGTGCCGAGGTTCGCATCGAGAGCCAGGGGCGCCCGATGGTGGTGGCCTTCTACGCCCACTGGTGCCCGCATTGCCAGAACGAGGTCGAGGACCTCACCGGCTGGCTGGAGGCGAACGAGCTGCCCTCTGGCGTGGACTTCTACGCGGTGTCGGTCCTCGAAGACGCCACACGCGGCAACCATCCGCCGGAGAAATGGCTGCGTGACGAGGGCTGGCAGTACCCCGTCGTGGCTGACACGCCGGCGATGTCGGTCGTTGACGCCTTCGGCCTGGTGTCGGTGCCGTACCTCGTTGCCGTCGATGCGGACAACGAGGTGGTGCTGCGCTTCGCGGGCAATGTCGGCCCCGCGGAACTGGCGGCTTTCTTCACCGCGCTGCTCGAACCAACCTCGTAGAGAGTCCTGCTGTCTCCACAACGGGCGCACTAACGCGCGCATCCACCGGTGAGGCTGCCACCCTTGACGTATGGCCGAGGGCGATTCCGCGCCGCGCCGCGCCCCGAGACGCACCAGCACTGCGACTCGGCGCGTCGTCGCCGGGACCGCGCGCGGGCGATCTGCCGGCCGTGCACTGCTTCGCCCGGTGGTACGGCTGCACCCGCTGGGGTTTCTGCGGGGTCTGCTCGGCCCCGACGTCACCGGTGCTCGCCAGAGCCTCTCGGCGCTCGCCGTCAGCAGCCTGACGGCCACTGCAGCCGGCGTGCTGCTAGCGGCCGTCACCGGAACGCTCGAGCGACTGCCGGGCCTGCTGGTGCTGGTTCCGGCTGCCATCGGCATGCGGGGCGACATCTTCGGCGCCCTCGGCAGCCGTCTCGCCACGACCATTCACGCTGGCACCTTTCGGGCCACGGCCCGTCGCGACACGATCGTGGGCCAGAACGTCATTGCTGCAGCAGTGCTGACCTTGGTGACTGCGGTGGCGCTGGGTGTGATGACCAAAGTGCTGGCCCCGGTGTTCGGGCTTGCCGGCATCATCGGCGTCACCGATCTCATCGTGGTGTCGGTCGTCGGGGCCGAGCTGGCCTCGGTGGTCGTGCTGGTGGTGACGCTCGGACTCGCGACCATTTCCACCCGGCGCGGCTGGGACCTCGACAACGTCAGCGCGCCCCTCATCTCGGCAGTCGGCGATGTTGTCACGCTTCCGGCCCTGTTCCTGGCGAGCTATCTCGTGGGCATCACCGCGCTCACACCGCTCATTGCGGTCGCCAGCATCATCGGGGCGGTGGCTGCGACGGCCTGGGCGTGGCGGTCGGGACTGGAGCAGCTCTGGCAGATCGTGCGCGAGTCGATGCCCGTGCTGTTCGTCGGCGGTTTCGTGCTCATCATCGCCGGTGTCGTGATCGAGCACCGCCTCGAGGACTTCATCGACAAGCGCGCCGTGCTCATCCTGGTGCCTGCCTGCCTGGCAGCCGCCGGCGCCATCGGCGGCATCCTGTCGAGCCGGCTGTCGAGCAAGCTGCATCTGGGTGTCATCGAACCGCGGGCGTTGCCGCAGCGGGGTGCTCGCCTGGACATCCTGTTTGCCTTCACACTGACCGTTCCGGTGTTCATGCTGAACGGCCTGCTTGCACATGCCTTTGCCACGGCGTTCTCGATGTCGACGCCGGGCCTGCTCCGGCTGGCCGCGATCTCGCTGATCGGCGGCATGATCGCGACGGTCTTGGCGGGAGCCATCGCTTACTACGGAACGGTGGTCGCGACCCGGGTCGGCGTTGACCCCGATACCTACGGCATCCCACTGGTGAACAGCACCGTCGACCTGGCCGGTGCCGCCGCGCTGGTGCTCGCCGTGAACTGGGTGGGCCTGTCATGACGGGCCTGATGCGATCGCCTGTCGTGAAATCCATCTTCGCCACTCCGTCGCTGTGCCTACGCTTGGCGCAGCGGCGTCATCATGTCCCCGAGCCGACCAATTCAGACCAGCGGCGAGCCCGTCGCGTCGCTCGCTGACGATGTGCAATGCGATCAGATCCTGAAGACAAACCTCGAAATCTGAAATCCATGCTCTCCGAGGCCAAGGACGCCTCCGAGCTCATGGTCGATCTGGCCTACGCCGCGCTCTATTTCGACGACGAGGGCATGGCCGATGCCGTTCTGGGCCTCGAGGAGGACATGTCCGCCCTCGTGCACGAGATGCGATCGCTGGCGATGCTGGCTGTGCGGCACCCGCGCGAGGTCGACGGCATGAGCTCGGTGCTTCAGGTGGTGTCGTCGATCGAGCAGATCGCCAATGCAGCGGTCGACATCTCCAAGATCGTGTTGCATCACTTGGGAATCCCCCGGGCGCTCATCGTGGACCTGGCGCAGGCAGCCGAGGTTTCGCATCGGCTGGTCGTGGCGGAAGGCAGTCACCTGGCCAACCGGCCGCTGCGAGACATGGAGCTGCCCGTGGCGGTCGGCATGCGCGTCGTCGCCATCCAGCGAGGCCGCCACTGGCTCACTGACGTCGGCGGCGACAGCATTGTGGAGCCGGGCGACGTGCTGTTCATGCGCGGCGATCCCGCAGGCATCGTGCGGTTGCGCGAACTGGCGGCCATGGAGCGCTGGAACCCGCCTGAACCCGACGAGGCGCAGGCGCCGAGCGACCTCGACCGAGCGGTCGACACGCTGGTCGAGATGAAGAACCTGTCGGAGGCGGCCATCGGGTTGGCCTATTCCGCACTCGTTTTGCATGACCTGTCGCTCGCTCGCGAGGTGCGGTCGATGCAGGAACGGCTCGACGGCATGAAGGTGTCCATGCAGACATGGGTGCTGCGCGCTGCGGCAGAGGCCGACACGGCAGGGACCGATCCGGCGGGGCTGCGTGGTCTGCTGCACGTCGCCGAGGCTGCCGAGGACATCGGCGACCAGGCTCGCAACATCACCTCGCTCGTGCTCGAGGATGAGGACATTCACCCCGTGCTCGCGCTCGCGCTCGGCGACACCGACGATGTCGTCGTGCAGGTGCCGGTGGCGCCCGGTTCACAGGCCGACGACTCGACACTCGGGTCACTGGGGCTGGCCGTGGATCCCGGCTATCACGTGCTGGCCATCCGCCGCGCCGCCAGCTACATCTACAACCCGCCCCGTACCGTGCGGCTGTGGGTGGGCGACGAGCTGCTGGCATCGGGTCCGGAGGAGGGCCGTGACCGCCTCGCTGCTATCTGCGGCTACTCCATGGACATCGACGAGGAAACCGGACACGTCGAGCTGACACCGGTCGCTTGACCGCCGAGGCTGTGATCGGAGTCACCGGACGGTCGGCCAGCACAGTGCTGACACCGGTCGCTTGACCGCCGAGGCTGTGATCGGAGTCACCGGACGGTCGGCCAGCACAGTGCTGACGCCGATAGCTTGACCGCCGATGTCGCAGGACACGGGACTGTCAATTCTCGCGGTTCACGCTCACCCCGACGATGAAGCGTCGAAGGGGGCAGGCACTGTCCGCCGGTATGCCGACGAGGGCATCCGCACCACGCTCGTGTGCTGCACCGGCGGCGAGGAGGGCGACATCCTCAACCCGGCAATGGACCGGCCCGAGGTGAAGGAGAACCTCGCCGAAGTCCGCCGTGCCGAGCTGGACGCGTCCGCGGTCGAGATCGGCTACGACGAAGTCGTCATGCTGGGCTATCGCGACTCGGGCATGCCCGATACCGAAGCCAACGCCCACCCCGACGCCTTCGCCAATGCCGATCTCGACGAAGCGGTCGCCAGGCTCGTGACCGTGATCCGCCGGGTGCGCCCGCAGGTCATCCTGACCTACCCGCTGGTGCAGTCGCGCTACCCCCATCCCGATCATCTGCAGGTCACGGCCATCTGCATTCCGGCCTTCGCCCACGCCGGTGAACCGGCCTGGCGCCCCGAGTGCGGCCCTGCGTTCACGCCGATGAAGATGTATGCACCGGTGTGGTCGCACAAGCGCATGAGGCTGATCCACCAGGCCTTCTTGGATCTCGGGCTTGAGTCGCCGTTCGACGAGAAGTGGCTGGGGCGACCCAGCCGGGACGACCGCATCACTGCGGTCATCGAGGTGAACAACGCGGTCCGGCGCAAGGCGCTGCTGGCCCATGCCACCCAAGTCGATCCGGACTCGCCGTTCTGGTTCGGCCTGCCCGACGATGTCGCCGACTCGATCCATCCCTACGAGGAGTACATGCTGCTCGAGTCGCGCATCGCGACCGAGCCGATGGAGCATGACCTCTTCGCAGGGCTGCGCCCATGAGCTTTCTCGACGACGAGTTCCTGGCGGCGTGGGCCGAGGCTGGCCACCAACCCCTGGGGAACGTGTCGGGCACCGTCGTGATGAAGACCGCTGGCGGTCCCGACGGCAAAGTCGCCGCGAGCTTGATCTTCGAGGTCGGCGTGCTGACATCTGCGTCTGCGGGGACTACCCGGGGTGCTGATCTGACCCTGGAGGCCCCGTGGCAGCTCGCCGCCGACGTGGTCCGCGGCGATGCCGATCCCGCCCGCTACTACATGGCTGGCGATCTCAAAGTCTCCGGCGACATGGCGCTCTGGCTGGAGCTGCTGCCGGCCTGGTGCGCTGCGGGTTCGCTGGGCACGCCGGGCTGAACAGGGCCGGGTTCGCTCAGCCGGTGCTGGATCGCTGCAGCTGCCGCAGCGTTCGATAACCCACCAGACGTATCTCGCTGCGCTCGATATGGGCACGCAGCTCAGCGTTGTCACGCAGGTGGAGCAGGTCCTCTACGCGTGATCCCCATTGGGCGGTCAGCGATCGCAGCTCCGGCAGGTCAGCCGCTGGCTGGAGCTGCAGTTCGGTCACTCCCGGTTCGAGCGAGTCGAGCAGCGCTTCGATGCGCCGGTACCGCCCCATGGCCCCGGGCGCGATGCGGACAACCCGATCCGGCGTCACAACGCCCTCGGAACCGAGCAGATCCTCAGCGGGGAATCCGAGCTGACGCCGGGCGTCGCTGGAGATGAGCCGCACCGGCAACCCGAATTCCACTGCGAGCTCCAGGTACACGTCGAAGAACTCGGGGCGCACGCTGAGCACGTCGAGGTGACTGTCGAGGTGCGTGACGTCGAAGCCCCACAGGATTGCCCGCTCGATCTGTGCCCGGCATTCCCGCCGGACCTCGTCGACGTCGGCATGGTCCCACACATCTCCCACCGTGCTGGGCATCCCGCCGTTGCCGTCGAGCAGCGATGGGCCGTAGGTGATCGGCCCCCACCGGTAGAGCTCGAACTCGGCGTTCAGCGTGAGCGCAACCCCGATGTCCTCGCCCCGGAATCTCGCTGCTGCCTCGCGTGACCACGGGCACGGCACGAGCAGCGTTCCTGTGGTTGCCAAGCCGTCTCGCAGCGCGGCGTAGACGCCTTCGTTCATCGCGTGACAGCCGCCGAGTCCGGCCGCGCTGATGATCAGCAGTCTGTCGTCGGGGCCGTATCCGAGCCGCTGGGACAGCGGTGCCACACCGACACGCTAATGGGCACCTTCGAGTTGCCGGTTCGGCCCGCCGCAGTCGGCCCAGATTCCTCTGCCGGCGGCGCGAGCGTCGGCTTGGGCCTCGTCGAGCACGGCCTGGTGCTCCGTGTTCGGCTCGAAGTGCATGGTGCCGGCGTAGCCGTCGAGCACGAGGTAGCGATTCACGAACAGGCCATCGTCGGCCCGGTACACGTACGCCAGCAGTCGGTCATAGCGGTCATAGAGCTCAGCGTCGCGCTGCAGCAGCACCGCAGTGCCGGGCGGGAGCAGCTCGGCCGTCCGCCGGGTGGCAGCATCGCCGCCGCACTCGGCGGGCAGGTAGCCGCCGGTCTTCTCCGGAGTGTCGATGCCGAGAAACCTCACCGTCGTCCGGCGCCCGCCGAGGTCGACGTCCATTGTGTCACCGTCGATCACTGCCAGCACGACAGCGTTCGGCTCCAACGCCGCCGCCGCGGATTCCGATTCCGAAGAGTCTGCGGTCGCACTGCCATCGGCCGCCGCCTCCGTGCCGGAAGGCGTAACTGTCGCTTCGTCAGATGGGCCGAAGTACTGCCAACCGGCCCAAGCCGCCGCACATGCTGCGGCGAAGGCGCCGAGGGAAGCTGTTCGGCGCCTGATCAGAGCCGCTCGATGATGGTGCCCGTGCCCAGCCCGCCGCCGCAGCACATGGTGATGAGGGCCGTGTTCTTGTCGGCCCGGTGCAGCTCGTGCACCGCCTTGGTCAGCAGGATCGCACCGGTGCCGCCCAGCGGATGACCCAGCGCGATCGCGCCCCCGTTGGGGTTGACCCCGTCCATGTCGGGGTTCACCTCGCGCTGCCAAGCGAGGACGACCGATGCGAATGCCTCGTTGATCTCGACGATGTCGATGTCGGACATCTGCATGCCATTGCGCTCGAGCAGGTAGTTCGTGGCCTCGATCGGGCCGGTCAGCATCAGCACCGGGTCGCTGCCGACCAGGCAGGTGTCGACGATGCGGGCGAGGGGGCGCAGGCCCAGCTCGCTGGCACGGCCGGCCCGCATGAGCAGAACCGCTCCCGATCCATCGCTGATCTGCGACGAGCTGCCCGCGGTGTGCACGCCGCCGTCCATCACCGGCGAGATCCCGGCAAGGCCTTCCGCCGTGGTGGGCCGGATGCCGCCGTCGCGCACGACGTGGCGGATCTCGTCGGTGGGCTTGCCGTCTTCGTCGAGCACCGGCGCGTCGATCTCGACGATCTGTGTGGCGAAACGGTCTTCGGTCCACGCCCGGGCGGCGTTGCTCTGGCTTCGCAGGCCGTAGGCATCGCATTCTTCACGGCTGATGCCCCACTGCTTGGCCATGAGCTCGGCGCCTTGGAACTGGGTTGTGTACTCGTAGTGCTCCTTGTAACGGGATGTGGCCGTGCGCTGGCCCTTCTTGTAGCTCGATCCCATCGGATTGCGCGTCATCGACTCGACGCCGCACCCGATGGCCGAGTCGACCACGCCGCTTCGCACGAGGCCGTACGCCAGCGTGGTGGCCTGCTGGCTCGAACCGCACTGTGCGTCGACGGTGGTGGCCGCAACCGACAGGGGATAACCCGCGCCGAGCCATGCAGTGCGCGCGATGTTGGCTGTCTGCTCACCGGCTTGGCTGACGCAGCCGCCCACGATCTGGCCGATGCTGGCCGGGTCGACCTGGGTGCGCTCCATCAATGAGGTCAGCACGTCGCTCAGGAGATCGGACGGATGGATGCCGCTCAGGTCGCCGCCGCGCCGGCCGACGGGAGATCGGACGGCGTCGACAATGACGATGTCGTCGGGATGCTGGTTCACGGATGCGCTGCTCATGGCCGGCACTGTACTTGCGCCCTCGTACTGCCCGCCCAATGGATTGGCCGGCACTGGCCTGTTGCGGCTGGCATCAGGCGGCGTGGAGATCGATTTCGGGCGGACGTGCCGTGGCGGCCAGCGCCGCCCGCGCCCGAGCAACTCCCCGCAGGCCTTCCTGACGGGTAGCCCGGTTCAGCCGGTGGGGCATCCGGCTGGTTGACACCAGCCGGAGCTGAGGTGCGATATCAAGCTGTTCTGCCATGTGCCCAGTGTGATCGGGGGGTGTGACACGAATAGCCCCAGTGCGTTTCCGCCGCACTGCGAAGCCGCCTCACGGAATGGTCGCGCCTCCGCTCACTAGCCTGCGCGCCGTGACCGACAATCGACACGACTGGCGCTACGGCATCACGGTTCCCTTTGATGATCCCCTGCATGCCCAGGCCGACCTCTACCGCGAATTCGCAGATCTCGGCTACACCGAGTTCTGGAGCTCGGAGGCAGACGGCACCGACGGCTTCACCCCGCTGGTGCTGGCCAGCCAATGGGTGCCTGACGTGCGACTGGGCATCGCCATCATCCCGGCCTTCACCCGCGGCCCTGCGCTGCTGGCCCAGCAAACGGCAGCCATCTGCGAGGCTGCGCCCGGACGCTTCGCCATGGGCATCGGGGCATCGTCAAACGTCATCGTCGAACGCTGGAACGGCATCGGCTTCGACGAGCCCTTCAAGCGGACACGCGACACTGCCCGATTCCTGCGCCAAGCCCTCACCGGCGAGCGGATCAGCGAGACCTACGACACGTTCGACATTCAGGGTTTCCGCCTGGGCCGCCCACCGGAAACCCAGCCTCCAATCCTGCTGGCGGCACTGCGGCCCGGCATGCTGCGGCTCGCGGGCAGCGAGGGCGACGGCGCCATCATCAATTGGCTCTCGGCCGACGACGTGTCCACTGTCCGCCCCTACGTCGACGAGGGCGGCGCCGGCAAGGAAGTGGTGGCCCGCATATTCGTGTGCCCCAATCCCGACGCCGACACCGTCCGAGCCGGCTTCAAGCGGGCCGTTGCCGCCTATCTCAACGTCCCGGTGTATGCCGAATTCCATCGCTGGCTCGGACGCGGCGAATTGCTCGCCGCCATGTGGGAACGCTGGGCCGACGGCGATCGCCGCGGGGCGCTCGAGGTCATCGACGACGATCTGGTCGACGAACTGCTGGTACACGGCCCGCCGGAGGCATGCCGGGAGCACATCGACCGCTACCACGCGAACGGTGTCGACGTGTCGGCCATCTCGATCATGCCGTTCGGCGGCATCGACCCCGTCCAGGCGGCCCGCGACTTGTCACCGGCCGCTCGCGCTTAGCCGGCTGGAACGACCAGCAGGCGGGGCGCGTAACCTCCCGTGGACCGGCTAGCGCCAGCATCCACAGGAGCGAACATGGACCTCGAGACGATCATCTACGAAGTGCGCGACGGGGTGGCGCACGTACGGTTCAACCGACCGGAGGGCGCCAACGCCGTCAATCCGCAGTTCTCACGCGAGCTGCGGGCAGTGATGCTGGAGATCGAGTTCGATGATGCGGTCAAGGCGACGTCGGTCACCGCCGAAGGCCGGGTGTTCTCGGCAGGCGGCGATCTGAAGGAATTCCACGCCGCAGGCGACGGCCTGCCGCAGCTCGCATCGGACATGGTCATCGACCTCCATGCAGCAATCAACAAGATGAACCGCACACCGAAGCCGTTCGTTGCCGGCGTGGGCGGCAGCGTGGGCGGGGCCGGCATGTCGCTGGCAGCTTCATTCGATCTCGTGGTCGCGGGCGAGTCGGCGAAGTTCACCATGGCCTATACCCGCGCCGGCGTGACGCCCGATGGCACATCGTCCTACTTCCTGGCCCGCCACATCGGGCTTCGGCGGATGCTCGACCTGACCCTCACCAACCGCGTGCTGTCGGCGGAGGAGGCCGAGCAGTGGGGCTTGGTCAACCGGGTGGTTCCCGACGACGAGGTCGATTCGGCCACCGCCGAGTTGGCCCAGGCGCTGGCCGACGGCCCGGCGTGGGCGCTGGGCCACGCCAAGCGGGTGATCTACAACGGCATCGACTCCCCGCTTGAGCAGGCGGGCGAGTTCGAAGGCAAGACGATCACCGACGCCATGCTGACCCATGACGGCCGCGAGGGCATCGCCGCCTTCGTGGAGCGCCGCGCGCCGAACTTCACCGGAAACTGACGCGCCGCTCGGTGCGAGGGGCTGCAGCCCAGTCCTCACGGGGAACTTCGCCGAGGCGCTCGGCGCCGTTGCGAGCATCCTAGCGTCGAACGCTTGCGCGCACTAGACAAGGTGTGAGCGGCACCGACCGTGTCGCCGTTTGTGCATGAGGAGCACGAACCATGCCTCCCCAGGAGATCACCCCGGAGCCATTTCCGTGGCTGGACACCAGCCGGTATTCCTTCTCCCAGGGCATCGACGCCTCCGGTGCGGCGTGGCTGGCGGGGCAGACTGCGGGCGCGTACGACACAGAGTCCGGACGGGTCACGGTGCGCGGCGATGGTGCCGAGCAGGCCAGCGTGTGCTGGGCGAAAGTGGAGGCGGTGCTCGACGCGGCCGGGCGCGACATCAGCGAATGCTCCGAGGTAACCGAATACGTCACCGTCGCGGGCGCCCCTGAGCGAGACGCCATCGCGGGCGAACGTCCGCATGGCTTGGGCTCGGCTGTCGGTGGGGTCCGACCCTCGACGTTCGTCGTCGAATCGCTCGTGCGGCCCGAGGCGCTGGTGGAAGTAGAAGTCGTGGCCGGCCGGGTCGATGGGCTGGTGCACGTGCCCCAGGTGCTGCCCGTCGACGACGATGGCAACGCGGTGCTGCCGGGCGACTTCGTCGGTCAGTGCGAGTGGGCGCTCGAAGAAGCCGGCCGCCGCCTCGAATCTCACGGCATGGATCTGAGCAACGTCGTGAGGATCGTGCAGCAGACGACCGCGGCCACCCGCCGCCAGTACAACGAGACCGCGGAGGCACGCCGGCGGCTGCTCGCACCGCAGTTCCCGTCGTCGACGGGGTTGCTGATGCCCGAGCTGCCTCATCCCGAAGCCCTCGTGGCGCTCGATGTGTGGGCGTCGGCGCATCCCAAGACAGTCGTGCCGTACCTGGCTGAGGCCTACTCGTCGCTCACCTTCAGCCCAGCGGTAGAGGCCGGCGGGCTGCTGTTCATTTCCGGCACGACAGCGTTCAATCTCGGCACTGGCGAGACCGTCGCCGAGGGCGACATCGGCGGGCAGGCCGAATTCGTCTACGGCGAGATCGCCGCCATCTGCGAGATGGCCGGCACCTCCATTGACAACCTCGTCAAGACCGTCGAGTACGTGACGCCCGACGGCGTCGGCGACTACCGGGCCGTCGGAGAGGTGCGCCAGCGGGTGATGGGCCGACCGTTCCCCGCCTCTACTGGTGTCGTGGTGTCGGGGCTGCTCAGTCGCCGCTGGCTGATCGAGGTGGAAGCCGTCGCCTTGATGCCCTGAGAGGCAGAGCCGGGCGAACCAGAGCGGGAAACATGACGCAGTTGCTGACCCCTGAAGTGCGCGCCGCGCTCGGCACGACGGTGACGTACATGGCGCCCGAACCGCTCGGCCAGGCGTCCATTCGCTATTTCGCCCTGGCCATCGGTGCCGATCCGGGGCGTTGGCGGGACGAGGCGCCGCCGACGCTCATCTGCGAGACAGCGCAGCTCACCGGCCGCGCAGTGCCAGATGGGAATGCGTATCTCGGGCACGCTTGGGAGCTGCCGCTGCCGGTGCGATGCGCCATGTTCCGGGGAGGCAACGACTACCGGTTCGATCGGCCTGCCCGGTTCGACGATGTCATCTCCACGACGTGGACACTGACCGATGCGAGCGAGCGGCCCGACCGCGAGGGCCATCCGCTCCTGTTCGTCACTGCCGAGGCGGCATATTCCGCCGGCGGCGACCGGTTGGCGACGAATGCCGAGACGATGATCTTCCGCCCCCTCGAGGCCGCTCAGCCCGAGAGCGATCCGCCCGATGAGGAAGCAGAGGCGGACGCGGCACAAGGCTCCGCGGCAGCCGCCGTGCCGGCGACGCCAACCCCCGAGCCGGACGACCCGGCGACCACTGGTGCTGCCGAGTCTCTCGGTGCCCCTGCTGGCCCTGAACCGCTGCCTCGGGAGCGTCTGAGCCCGGGCCGGTCGCTCCGGCCGCTGCACCGGCGGATCGCCTTGGCAGACATGGTCGCGTACGGAGCCGCCACGTGGGACTGGCATCGCCTGCACTACGACGAGGCTCACGCCCGCCGGTTGGGCGCTCCGGCGCCGCTGGTAGACGGCCAGATGCTCGGCGCCTTGCTGGCGGAATGCGTCTTGCGCGCCGCCGGCCCTAGCGCCCGGCTGGTCCGGCTCGCGTACCGGAATCGCGCGCCGGTGCACGCCGGTGAGACGGTGACCTGCTCCGGCACGATCGCGACAGCCGACGATGCTGGATTCAGCGTCGACCTGTCAGTCTCGGTCGGCGACCGGCTTGTCGTCGCCCCAGCGTTCGCCCAGCTCGACTGGACCACCGGCTAGCCGCAAACGCCCAGGACCCTGCCGCCTCCACGGTCAAATGGGGTCGCGTCCGACAGGTCCCGAAGCGGGCTGAGACCTAGCATCGGGCGCCGAAGCAAGGAGATGCAGCGTGGATTTCTCCATGAGCGACGAGCAGGCGCTGATCGTCGAGACGGTTCGACGCTTCGTCGAGAGCGAGATCATCCCCCTGGAGGCCGACCTCGACCCTGATGCCGGCGAGCTGGAACCCGACGACGCTGCCCGGCTCACGCAGATGACTCGCGACATGGGCTTCTACGGGCTCGACATCCCGGCGGAGTACGGGGGACCGGGCCTCGACACCACCACCCGTGCGCTCATGGCCATCGAGATGTCCAAGCACCGCGCCGGGCTCTACAACCCCTGCTACGGCGTGTTCGGCGGGGCCGGGCTGATCGGGCGGATCGGACCCGGGGCGGGCCATCCGCACCCGGGGCTACAAGGACGGCGACGAGTGGGTGCTGAACGGCTCAAAGCTGTTCATCTCCGGTGCCGACAAGGCCGACTACGCGCTGCTGTTCGCCCGCACCTCCGACGACCCGGGGCGCAACGGCGTCACGGCGTTCATCGTCGACACCGACACGCCTGGGTTCAACGTTCGCCGGGTGGTGCACACGCTTCGCGCCACCCGCTATGCCACCGAGCTGGAGTTCACCGACATGCGGGTGCCCGAGAGTCACGTGCTCGGCGAGGTGAACGGCGGCTTCGGAATTGCCAACGACCGCCTGAGCCGCCAGCGCATCCCGTATGCAGCGGGCTGCTTGGGGCCGGCGATCATGGCGCAGGAGATGGCGATCGACTGGGCCCGCAGTCGAGAGACGTTCGGGTCGGCGCTGGCCGAGAAGCAGGCGGTCCAGTGGATGATCGTCGACAACGAGATCGACATCCGCCACGGTCGCTGGTGCGTGCTCGAGGCAGCTCAGAAGGCCGACCGCGGCGAGCGTTTCCGCACCGAAGCGGCTATGGCGAAGCTGGTGGCGTCCGAGGCCGCTGGGCGGGTAGTCGACCGTTGCATCCAGATCCACGGCGGCATCGGCGTCACGAAAGACCTGCCGCTGGAGCGCTGGTACCGGGAGCTGCGCATCCGACGCATCGGCGAGGGCCCCAGCGAGGTGCAGCGGCTGATCATGGCCCGCGACATCCTTGGCGGCAGTTTCAAGTAGGCGAGACACCGAACTCAGGAACTGTCACTGCCGAACCATCCATCGTGCAAGCGGGCGTAGATCCCTGACTCCATCAGGTCGAGCAATGCGAGATTGAGGCGCTCACGCAGCTCCGCGTTGTTCTCGTCGATCATCAGGCCGTAGCGGACGCGCCGGAAGTCTGATCCGACGGTGACAAAGTCACCGCCGCCTCGATGCGAGGCGTAGTAGTGCAGCACGGGCGCGTCGAACACCACCGCCTCGACATCTCCCTCTGACAGCAATTCGTACGCGGCGTCGATCTCATCGACGACGACCGGGCCGATGCCGATCGACGGGAGGTAGGTCTCCCCAGCGGAGTGCTTGACCGTGGCGACCCGCCGGCCGGACAGATCCGCCGGTCCGGAGATCTCCGACCGCAGCTCGTTCACGGCCAGCGACGATGCGATAGCTGCGGTGAAGCTGGCGAATACCAGTGTGCCCAAGGCGATCCACAGCAGTGCCAGCACTCGGCCACGGTTGCCGCGGGCCACCTTGTCGCCGTAACCGACCGTGCTCATGGTGACAACCGACCAGTAGAAGGAATCCCAGATCCCCTTGCGATACGGCACGGCGAAGTCGGGATTGTGACGGCGCTCGAGCAGCCAGATCAGATGGGCGGCAATGAGCACAGCCAACGCAAACACCCCGAGGAGCCACGGCAGGTCCGATGACGCGATTGCCGTGAAGAACGTCGCGATGCGGTCGCCGATGTTGCGGGAAGACTCGGCTGTAGTGAGGATGCTGAGACCCGAGTCGAGCACCGGCACCGAGAAGTCGATGTCTTGTTCGCGATGAGCTGTGACCGCCGTGCCGCCGAGACCGACATCGGCGACGCCGCGCTGGATGTCGTCGATCTGCTTGGCAACCGTGTCCACCGCGTAGATCTCGGCCTCCATGCCGAGGTCGGCTGCGAGCAGTTTGATCAGCTCCACCTCGAAGCCGCTGTAGCTGGCGTTCTCGTAGATCACGAACGGCGGCAGGGCACGGGCGGCCACGGAGAGCGTGCCGCCCACCGGCGCATCGTCGCCGTCCGACGACACTCCCACGGCAGCGGGATCGGCAGTACGGATCCACTCGTGCACCGTTGCCAGGTTGGCCTGAATCCACTCCGCGGCGTGGCGGCGGATATCGGCAGGGTCGCCGCCCTCGGTGATCATGCGGGCGTTCTGCGCGGAGATGTCCTCGAGCGGTATGACGACCTGCTCCAGCAGTGTCCGCACGGCCGGGTTGGCGTCGAGAAAGTGGGCGTTGGCGACGGCCCTGATGTCGTTGGGCGGCCAGCCGGTCTGGCATGGGTCGTTGGCGCAGCCGTCGATTCCCGCGACGAATGTGCGGTCGATCGCGGATGCTTGGTCGTCGGGCAGGGAGGGGAAGGGCGTCTCCAGCCACACCACGTCGACGCCGGGCACGAGCTCGCCGACGGTCCAGTTCGGCGTCCACGTGAAGTACAGCACCGGCTCGCCGGCTCGTTGGCGGGTGATGGTCTCGGCGATGAGCGGCGAGTAGTCGCCCTGGATTTGCTCGACAGTACCGGTGAGTCCGTACGCATCGAGATGGTGGTCGATGGTCTGTGCACACGACCAGCCGATGCTGCAGCCCACTAGGTCCGCTTTGCCGTCGCCGTCATGGTCGAACAGCGTGGCTACGGACGGATCGGCGAGATCTCCCAGATTGGTGATGCCGTAGGCGGCGGCAGTGCCGGAATCCACGAAATAGCCCTGCAGCGCACCGTCGTCGACGGCCGTGCCGACCACTTCCACCGCAGCGTCAGGGGCAATATGCACATCGTGCAGTGGGAACCAGCCGCTGGCCCAGAGGTCGACGTCGCCTGACGCGACAGCCTCATAGAACTCAGCGTTGTCCATGGTGATCGGGCCGTCCGCTCGGTAGCCGAGCCGCTCGAGCAGCAATCGAAGCACCTCCGCTTGGAACCAACCCGTGTCCCAGGTCGGACGCGCAATGTGCACCACTGGCCCGTCGGCGGTCGTCTGCGCCTGCACCGCTGGAGCTATTCCCATGAACGGTCCGGCAAGCAGCACCACCGTCGCCAGCCGTGCTGCGACCCGGCGCAGCCGGGTGCCGACGCAGCACCTCCGCGCTTGTGGGTCCTGCGGGATCGCTGATGGCCAAGAGTGGCGGCGGCACTCTTTCACGTGAACTACGTTAGGTCTCAGCCCGCGAGGCAGTCGCCGGCTTGACTGCGATCTGTCCCGGGCCTTCCTTTGGGGGAATACAGGGGGTCCAACATGGACGAAGACCGAGAAAGCGCGGCCGTTGACCCGCGGATTCACCGAAGTCCCGACGACACGGACATCGACCTCACCGAGGCGACGCTCGCCTTGCACGATTGGGAGGAGGAAGAAGAGCGCCGACGCGACGAGGCGATTCACAACCGTCGGCCGCTGCAAGGCCTGCAGATCGATCCGGACATCGACTTTTACCCCGAAGTGGCCGACCGGGAGCCAGGCGACCGCAACATCGTGCGTGCCGGCTTCGACATCCATCCCCAGGTCACGTTCTGGTCGTCGGGAATCCTGCTGGCCTTCATCCTGCTGTCGATCTTCGTCGACGGCACCCAGGATGTGTTCAGCTCAATCCTCGACTTCATCAACGAGAAGCTCGGCTGGTTCTACATCCTCGACTTCAACATCTTCCTGATCGTGGCGATCTATTTCGCGTTCAGCAGGTACGGGAAGATCAAGTTGGGCGGCCCGTTCGCCCTGCCGGAATTCTCCACGGTCTCGTGGTACGCGATGCTGTTGTCGGCGGGACTGGGCATCGGGCTGATGTTCTGGGGGGTTGCCGAGCCGATCTTCCACTTCACGTCGCCGGCCCCGTTCTTCGAGGGCGTCGAGGCCGGAACCGGCGCAGCAGGCAAGGCGGCGCTCGCGACGACCTATCTCCACTGGGGGGTTCACGGCTGGGCCCTCTATGGGCTGGTCGCGTTGGCGCTGGGCTTTTTTGCCTACAACCGAGGCCTGCCGCTCACGTTCCGCTCGATCTTCTTCCCGATTCTCGGCAAGAAGATTTACGGCACATGGGGCAACGTCATCGACATCCTGACGGTCATGGCCACGCTGTTCGGGCTGGCCACATCGCTCGGCTTCGGTGCGAGCCAGGCCTCAGCGGGCCTGAACAAGCTGTTCGGCCTTCCTGACGAGCAGTGGTTCCAGGTGCTCCTGATCGTCGGCATCACGGTCCTGGCGACCATCTCGGTGGTTGCCGGGCTCGACGCCGGCGTGAAGCGGCTCAGCGAGCTGAACATCTGGCTGGCAGGCGCGTTCTTGATCTTCGTGCTGCTGGTCGGCCCGACGCTGTTCATCCTGTCGCTGTACACGCAGAGCTTGGGCAACTACATCCAGATCCTGCCGGAGTTCGCATTCTGGAATGCAGCCTTCACCGAGACGCAATGGCAAGCGTGGTGGACCATCTTCTACTGGGGATGGTGGATCTCGTGGTCGCCATTCGTCGGGATGTTCATCGCCCGCATCTCCAAGGGCCGCTCGGTGCGCGAGCTGCTCTTGGGAGTCATCGTCCTGCCGTCGATCCTGTGCTTCTTGTGGATGGCGGTCTTCGGAGGCTCTGCCATCCACCTGCAGCAGAACGGGTTGCGCGACGTGGCGACCGCAGTGAATGAGAACGTCGCCACCGCCCTGTTCGACATGCTGGAGTCGTTCCCGCTCACCGGCCTCGTCTCGTTCGTCGGCGTGCTGCTGCTGGTGTCGTTCTTCGTGACGTCCTCGGATTCGGGTTCGCTGGTCGTCGACCATCTCACCTCCGGCGGCAAGCTGGACTCACCGAAGCCCCAGCGGGTCTTCTGGGCATGCATGGAAGGCGCGGTGGCGATCGCGCTGCTGATCGGCGGCGGACTGAGCGCCCTGCAGACAGCGGCAGTCTCCATCGGATTGCCGTTCGCACTGATCCTGCTGATCATGTGCTGGAGCTGCAAGAAGGCGTTCGATGAGGAACTGGACCTGCTCGAGAGCCACTACGACGAACAGATCTTCCGATCACAGCACAGCGGACTGATCGCCACCGCCAAAGAACGTCTTCAGCACGGGCCGACACGGTGACCGGCCGAATACAGCAACGAGGAGACAAGAAATGACAAAGCAACGACGCAGAAATCTGATCTTGGTCGGCGCTTTGGTTGGTTTGGTTGTCGTCGCACTCGTCGTCATCTTCTCAAGCGAGGAGGAAGACGGCACGGTGCGCATGGCCCGGGCCAACTGGGACAGCGGCTATGCACAAGCGGAGATCTACGCCTCGCTCATCGGAGAGCTGGGCTACGAGGTCACCGATCCTTCCGAGCATGAGCAGGGGCCGCTCAACTTCTATCCCGCATTGAGGACGGGCCAATACGACCTGTGGGCCAACGGCTGGTTCCCCAACCACGACTTGTTCCTCGATTTTGAAACCGCCGCCGGGCTCTCGACCGAAGGTGAGATCGAACCGGTCGGCGTCCAAGTGGGCGGCGGAGGCCGAGAAGGGTACCTGGTCGACAAGGCTACGGCCGACAGGCTGGGCCTGTCGTCGATGAGCCAGCTGTCCAACCCCTCAATCGCCGGGGAGTTCGACACCGACGGCGACGGCACCGCTGACCTGTACGGATGCAACGCGGACTGGGGATGTGCCCAGATCATTGACGGCCACATTGCCGACAGCGACTGGGGCGCCAATGTCGAGCAGGACTCGGGCAACTACAACGACCTCATCGGCGAGGTGCGATCCCGCGTCGATGCCGGCCAGCCGGTGCTGTTCTACGGCTGGACGCCGAACTGGACCTACACCATCCTCACCCCCGGTGACAACGTGGTGTGGCTGGACTCCGCGTTCGAAGTGAACGACATCCGAGCCGTCGCCAATGCCGATTTTCTCGACAGCCATCCGGACATTCGCAGCCTGCTCGAGCAGGTCAAGATCGATCTGGGATGGATAGCGACACAGAACGAGCGGATGGCAGCGGGTGGCTACACCCAGGAGCACATTCGTGCCGATGCGATGCAGTGGATCGAGGACAACCGGTCCAAGGTCAACGGCTGGCTCGAAAACGCACGGGCTGCGTCCTAGGCCGTCAGCCGCCGCTGCTCAGGAGGGGGTGAGCCGCCCGACCCGCTCCGCTTGGTCGCGCTGCGGCTCGGGCAGGTCGCCGTGGTCGGCGAGGTGCAGCATCAGCAGCTCATCCCAACGGCTGCGGTAGTTCGACGTGAACTCGCACCGGAACTGCGTGGCGCCGCCGTGCTGTTCCATTTCACGCCGGAGTGCGGACTGCATGCCGAAGAGTTCGTGCGCACCGGCATAGCCCACGGACAGCACCGTGCCGTCGTCGTCGCCGATGTGATACACGCCGAGCTGCGCCGGCATGGCATCGATTGCAGCGCCGTCGAGCGGCTGCCATGGCTTGTCGAGCCGGATTCCCATCTGGCGTTACCTCTCGGGTCGTGGTCGCGCGGGCGAGTCGATCTGCGCGTCGTGTGCCTTGGGGCCTATGCAGCCGCCACGACCGGCACGTCAGCCACTGCCGTGCCCATCAGGTCCTCGAAGTTCAGCCGGAAGAACCTCTCCTGCACATCGGCGGGCAGGTGCTCTACCTCGCGATCGAAGCGCCGCAGCGGGTTGCGACCGCCTTCCACGTGGGGATAGTCGGAGCTGAACATGCAGATCTCCGGGGCCGTGTTCTCGATGATCCAGCCGGTCGGCTCGGTGGGGTAGGGGGTGACCCGTACCTGTCGGTGCACGTACTCCGAGGGGCGCAGGCTGAGCTTGCCGAGCCGCTGCTCGTGCCGCTCGAACGCGTCAAAGGCAGCTTCGAGCTGGCGCATGAAGCCCGGCACCCACACGGCGCCCAGCTCGATCACGCCGATCTTCAGCGCCGGAAAGCGCTCGAGCACGCCGTCGAAGATCAGCATCGACAGCGCCTGCAGCGGGGCGGCCGAGATCGCCATGTACGACACGGAGCGGAAGTTCTCGCCGCCTCCGTGGAAGTCGGGTTCGGGCGGCAGGCCGTTGTTGCGGTGCTGCGGCGGCATCACCAGGTCGGGGGTTGCCACATGCATCACCACCGGGATGCCGGCTTCCTGGGCGGCGGCCCACACCGGGTCGAAGCCGACATGGCTGTGGGCGTGGTGCTTCGGCATCCGGTTGGGAATGAGCAGCGCCGCCGCGCCGTCTTCGATCGCCTGGCGGGCGTGCGGGCCGGCCCGGTCGATGTCCTGCAGCGGCACCGAGCACACCGGCAGCAAGCGGGGATCGTCTGAGCAGAACGCGATCTGGGCCCGGTTCGCCGCTGTGGCAGCGGCGTAGGTGAGGGCGGGTTCGGCAGTGTGCTCCATCTCCTCGATGAGCGTGTTGGGCATCGAGGGAAACACGAGCTGGCTGGCAAAACCCAGGTCGTTGAGTGCTTGAGACCGATCGGCGGGATCCCAGGCGCCCGGGGCGATGTAGTTCTTGCGCAGCATCACCTCGGCCGCAGCGCCGGCGCGGAATTCCGGGTCGGTCTGGCGGGCACGGGCCTTCTCGATGTCCGCGAGCACCTTGTCGTTGTCGCCGATGGAGAAATGGTCGAGCGCGTATCGCGCCACCTCGGGCGAAGCGAAGGGCTCCAGCCACTCCGGCGGTTCCATGGTGTGCGCATCGATGCCTTCCCAGCAGCTGGGGTCGGCAACTCGCATCTCGATGGCGCCGGTGACGCTGTTGCGGATGAGCAGCATCCCTGAGCTCCCGGAGATGTCACGGCCCTTCACGACCGAGCCGTCGGGCAGGGTGATCCGGCTCCCCGCGGTGACATACAGCCCTGCTTCGACTGTGCAGTTGTCGCCGAGGGCGATGCCGATGCCCGAGTTGGCGCCGAGCAGGCAGTGCTCGCCGATCGAGACTCGCTCCCTGCCGCCGCCCGACAGCATGCCCATGGTCGACGCGCTGCCGCCGAGGTCCGAATGTGCGCCGATGACCACGCCCGCGGAGATTCGTCCTTCGACCATCGCAGGGCCGAGCGTGCCTGCGTTGAAGTTGACGAATCCCTCGTGCATGACGGTGGTGCCGTCGGCCAGGTGGGCGCCGAGCCGCACCCGATCGGCGTCGCCGATGCGCACGCCCTGAGGGATCACGTAGTCGACCATGCGGGGAATCTTGTCGACCGCCGTGACCGTGACAGGCTGGCTGCGCGCGGCTGCCGCAGTCCGCAGATCGTCGACCCGTTCGGGGAGCACCGGCCCCGCGCTGGTCCACGCGCAATTGGTCATCAGACCGAACATGCCGTCGAGGTTGGCGTCGTGAGGCTTGATCTCACGGCGGCTCAGCAGGTGCAGCCGCAGGTAGGCATCGGCCAGATCCGCCGGAGGCGCCTCGAGATCGTCAATCGTGACGGTGACCGTCTCGCCCACGTTCACGCCGAGCTCGACCGCCAAGCACGACCGGGCCGGAGGCGAGTCCTCCGTTGCCCCCTCCGGGAACCACGCATCCAGCTTGGTGCCCGTGGCCGTGTCCACGTAGCTGTGCCCGACTGCGCTGATGCTTCCCGAGTTGCTCATCTGCGCATCCTGCCATCGCAGCCCCTCAACCCGTCGCTGCATTTTGTTCACGGGCCACCGTCGTTGCCCGCGCGAAGCGTTTGTCGAGGCACCCAGACCTAGGCTCGCATCAGTGGTTCGTCAGCGGTGCACGAACGCAGTGGGGAAGCTGCTTGCGTCGCTCGGCATCGTGGTCACGGCGTGGGCGCTCACAGGGTGTGGAGGTGGCGAGAGCGGCACGGTCGTTGCTGATGGCAGCGACGAATCTCAGCAGGCAATCGCGACTGAGGCGGAGCAGAGTGCCGGAGCGCGCATCGAGACGGTCGCCGGCGAAGACGCTTCCTCGCAATTGGCAGCTCGGTCCGATCGCGTGGACGCCGCGACTACTGCCGATGACGGAATTGCCGGTGTTCCCACGCCTGAGGGCGGGTCCACTGGGCCGCTGCTGCAATGGAGTGAGTTCCATCCAGGCATCCAGTGGCCCGGTGTGCTGCTCTCGACCGGCGACGGCCGGGTGGTAGTCGGCGGCCAGTCATCGGGGGGCGAGCCGCACTTCATCGTCACCGAAGACGGCTCCGACTGGTCGGAGCTGCATCTGCCCACCGCCATCTGGCCGGACAGCCTCGACTTGACCGGCGAGCGGTGGGCGGTTGCTGGATGGTCGCGCAACGACCAACGCGACGCAGTGATCGGCGGCCGTATCTATGTCTCCGACGATCAGGGCTCGACATGGCACGAGGTTCGGCCCGAGGCAGAGCCGCGTGAACTGCCCGAGTACGTCGTCGCTCACTCAAGGGTGGTCGCAGTCGCAACTTCGGGCCCGCACGTCGTTGCGGTCATCGAGAGGCACCTCTCCCTCGACGTCGAAGCGTTGCTGCTGGATCGAGGCTTGTTGCCGCCAGGCACACACCTGCGCTGGGTCTCCATCGTCGGCGACGGATTCGGCTTCGAAATGAGCGTCGATGTGCTTGAAGAAGCGGCTCCGGACGACGCCCAAGGCGACCATACGTCGCAGATGCCTACCGAGCCGCTGACATTCACGGTCGAAGAACTCGACTTGTCGGCTGAGCAGACGGCGATCCTCGCGGGAGAGCATGAGCCCGGGTCCATTCGCGTGTACTCAGGCTCCGGCTCCGAACTCGCCGAGACGGCGATCCTTGACGGCTGGTGGGCCGGCGCGGCCGGTACTGAAGACGGCTTTGTGATGCTGGTTGAGTCAGGCCGAGACGGATTCACGATGCTCACCTCGCCCGATGGCCAAGATTGGGACAACCGGACGTTTGATGCGCCCTCCGCTCGAGGATGGCTCCGCGGCACCGCGTTCGAGCCCGATGGCACCGTGTGGATGCTCCGATCCGACGGCATTGACGGCTACGTCGCTCGATTGAGCAGCAGCGGTTCTGACGTGCAAAGCGCCCGGATCGGGAACTTCAGCGGCTTCGACGAATTCAGTGTGGGGCCAGCGGGACTTGCGACCACAGGGACACCGTCCGAGCGGGGTGTCAGCGACGACTCCGGAATGCCGATCGGCCGCGTGGCAAAGGACGGCTACGAACTTCGCTACGGCGAGCCGGAGGGCGGGATCACGCTGTGGGATCTCACCGCGGACGCAGCCGTGTACGTGTTCGGCCCAGAGGCCATCGAGAGCGTTGAGCCTCCTGAAGGCGTGCGTGAAGTCGAGGAAGGCGATGTCTTCGAGCTGACCTTCGAGGATCCCGACACGGGCGAGGACCTCGTGACGTTCACGATGGAGGATCTCGAAGCCGCGTTCGGCGACCAGATGGAGACTCGGGACTCGCACTACCCGGAGATGTGGGTGGGATGGTCGGCCGACGGCGCCGCCTGGGGCTGGCAGACCGTCCGAGAGGCATTCGGGCTTGGCGACGCCGATGCGCAGGCCATCGTCGCCGTCGGCGGAGACTTCGTCGTCGCATCCGTACAGGTCTTCGAGCCAGTGGGGGCGAACGGTCTCCGTGAAGGCGATTCCGGTGAGGGCGGCGCGCTGGTGCAGAGCGCAGTAGCCAGAGGGCCGCGCTGGTTCATCGCCCGCGTTCCGTGACGCCGCTTGGCGATCGTGGACGGTGCTCTCGGGTAGCACCGCAATCGGTCGTCGCAATTCGTTGGGGCACCGTTTGACCGACTACCTACGCTGCGGCGCGTGCCGCCGTTGAACTGGACCGAGCTGCGATCCTTCTCGGACGATTACGCCTCGTACGGTCCGCCTGAGTCCGTCGGCGGCGGCTGGGTACTCCGTCGCCTGTATCAGGGACCCGAGGCGCCGACCCTCGCAATCGTGAGTTCGGACGGCACCGAGTGGCAGCCGATGCGCCTGCCTGATGGCTTCCGCGTTGCCGACATCGCGTCAGATGCCGACATCGGCGTTGACCTGTCCGGTAAGCAATGGGTTGCGTTCGGCCAGGACATTTCGGACAGCGAGTCGGACCCACGTGAAGTCGAAGGTCTCGTCGAACGGGTATGGCATTCCGACGACCGGGGCTTGAGTTGGACTGAGACCTCCGTGAATGTGGCGCATCTCATCGACCCCTCAGTTCCGTATGTCACACAGACCTGGCAATTGCTCGAGGCGATTTCGTGGGACGAGCAAGTCGTGGCGGTGGTGCAGTGCACTGCTGAGTTCGACATCGATGCGCTGCTCGCCGACCGAGGTATGTACCCCGCCGGAATGCGTCTCGTGTGGGTGAAACCCTCAGACGAGCACATCACCCTTCAGTTCACGGAAGATCGACCGCCCGCAAGCGATCTCGAGCGAGAACATGAAGGCACCTGGGTCGAGCTCACGCCGTCATACCGGGATCTCGGCCTGTCAGACGAGCAACAGCAGTGCCTGCGGAAACGGAAGCAGAAGGTCCAGATGGTCTTCGTCGGAGATGGCGTCATCACTGAACCGCATGCTGAATTCGAAGCGACGGCGTTCGACATCACCGGTGTGGCCGACCACGAGGGAATAGTGCTGGTCTGTGAGGGCGGCGCCACCACGCTGTTGCGGTCGAGGGACGGCCGGTCGTGGTCCGACACGGTCGTGGACGACGGCGCGACGCGGGTGCGCAGGGGCGGTTACCGGCGTAGTCGGCGGACCGTTCGAGGCGACGGGTCGATTTGGACGGCGACGAGCGTCGACGAGGGCGTTCGAATCGACTGCCTGAGTCCTCGTGATGGTCGCCAGACGTCGTGTCTGCTCCGCGGAATGGGCGAGATCAGCAGTCTGTCTGCTGCCGCTCCAGGAGTCGCCGTGGCGGTCTCACCGGGCCGTGACGCCGCCGATTCCGACAGTGACGTGCCCGCTGGGCGCGTTACGAAGGGCGACTACGAACTCCGATTCAACGAGCCCTCCGGAGGCCTAACGCTGTGGGACGTTGCGAACGACATGCCGATTCATGTGTCTGATGCAGGCCAAGCTGCGCTTGATGAGCCGCCCGACGGTGTCCGCTGGGGCGTCGTCGACGGAACCTACGGATTGGTGTTCAGTGATATCCATTCGGGTCAGGACTTGGTTGTCTTCACACGTGCCGATGTCGGCCACGTCTATGAGGAGCATCGTCGGCTGCGCCACCTCGGCGAGTCAGACAACAATGGCCCGCGAGACATCCAGATCGGCTGGTCGCCCGACGGTGTCGAGTGGGACTGGCAGCTCGCTGCAACCGCATTCGGCTTTGATGCTGAGGCGGAGGCCGTCGTTCGCCTGGCGGTTGGGAGCGACTTCGTACTGGCCCGAGTTCATGACTTCGGCCCAGTCGCGGCGTCGGCACCGGTTCCGTCGGAGGCAACCGCAAGCGAGGGCATCTTCGAATGGGTCGACCTGAGACAGCGCTGGTTCATCGCTCGCGTGCCCTGAGGCGCTGCGAGGAGTTGTGCTGCGCCGGTAGTTTCGGGGCATGAAGACACCTGTGTGCGAGATGCTGGGATGTGACGTTCCGATCGTGGCGTTCACCCATTGCCGAGATGTGGTGGCGGGGCGAGCTGTCGGTCAAGGATCTCAAGGCGATGATCCCGCCGGCGCACCGCGATTTCCTCGACGACATGATGGAGCGCTACGACGTGCCGCCGCTGCCGGCCGAAGACAAGCCCGGCGCCATTGCTGGTGACGCCGAGCCGCCGATGACGTACGCGCAGGCAGTGCCGCTGATGGACGTGGCATTTTCGTACCCGATCCGGCTGGCGGTGAACGCGCTCGGCCCGCCGCCGCCCGACATGATCCAGCGGGCGCACGACAACGACGTGCTGGTGGGCGCCCTGGCCGGCAAGAAGGTGCACGCCGAGCGACATGTCGCTGCGGGCGTCGACATCGTGATCGCCCAAGGCCACGAGGCCGGCGGCCACACCGGCGACATTGCCACCATGGTGCTGGTGCCCGAGGTGGTAGATGCCATCGCCCCGACGCCAGTGCTCGCAGCCGGCGGCATCGGCAACGGCCGCCAGGTGGCCGCCGCGCTGGCGCTCGGCGCGCAGGGCGTGTGGTGCGGGTCGGTCTGGCTCACCACCCAGGAAGCCGAGACGCACCCCGTGGTGAAGGACAAGTTCCTGGCGGCAGGCTCGTCAGACACGCTTCGCTCGCGCTCGCGCACCGGCAAGCCTGCCCGCCAGCTTCGCTCGGCCTGGACCGACGAGTGGGAGGGCGAGAACTCGCCGGGGACGCTCCCCATGCCGCTGCAGCCGATGCTCATCGGCGCAGCCAGCCGGCGCATCGACCGGGCAGCCATGAACCCCTCCAACAAGGGCGCAGTGGAGCTGGCCAACTACTTCGTCGGCCAGGTGGTGGGGCAGCTCAACGAGTCGATCTCGGCCACGCGGGTGGTCGAGGAGATGATCAGCGAGTATCTCGACGTCATGGAGCGCTTCGAGCATCTCAACGCGTGAGCGCCGCCGAGTTCGAGCCAACCGACACAGGGGGACAGACATGGAAACCATGACCGGACGCGTCGCGGTGGTGACCGGGGCGGCATCGGGCATCGGCAAGGCCTTGGCATTGGGCTTTGCCGGCGAGGGCGCCAACGTGGTGCTCGCCGACATCGAAGAGGAGCCGCTGCGTGCCGCCGAGGCCGAGATCGCCGGCCACGGCGTCGAGGCGCTCGGCGTCATCACCGACGTCACCGATGCCGACTCGGTGGGTGCGCTGGCGCAGGCCACCATCGACCGCTTCGGCGCAGTGCACATGGTGTGCAACAACGCCGGCGTCGGCGGGGGAGGGCTCATCCGCAACCAGCAGCTCGTCGACTGGAAGTGGGTAGTGGATGTCTGCCTATGGGGTGTCATCCACGGCGTACACCACTTCCTGCCTCACCTCATCGAGGCAGAGGAATCTCACATCATGAGCACCGCCTCGGTGGCGGGGCTCATGTCGGTGCCGGGGCTCGGCCCCTACAACGCCGCCAAGTACGGCGTGGTGGCCATCATGGAGACGCTGCACCTCGAGATGCAGCGCGACCGCAACGCCGATGTGGGCGTGTCGGTGCTGTGCCCAGGCGTGGTGCGCACCAACATCGCCACCGCGCAGCGCAACCGGCCCGAAGAGCTGCGCCGCGAGCGGCGACCCCGGCCGGAAGGCGAAGCACCGACGGAAACTGCCGACGCCCGCCGCCGCAACGCCAATATCGCTGCGGCCCTGGAACGGGGCATGGACCCATCCCAGGTGGCTGCCAAGGTGATCGAGGCCATGTACGAGCGACGCTTCTGGGTGCTGTCACATCCAGAGCTGCTGGCCGACGTGAATCATCGCAACCAGCAGCTCGCTGATCTCGAGAACCCCACCATCTACACGAGCTTCACCGACGGCGAGCAGTAGCCGGCCGCCGCTGCTCGCAACGGCAGCTCAGCGGCTGTCGGCGAGCATCTGCACGGGCAGCGCATCGTCCGGCGGCCCTGGCCGCAGCGCATGCACCAGCGCCCTGATCAGCATGGTCGCGAACAGGATGGCCACGGCGGTCAACGCCATCGATCCTCCTCCGGCGAGCCGGTGGTGGTAGCTCAGCAGCAGCCCGACATAGACCGACACGGCTCCGATCAGCACCGCCGTGACCATGATGAGCGCCACACGCCGCACGAACATCGCGGCAGTCGCCGGGGGAGCGATCAAGAAGGCCATGACGAGCAGGCTTCCCACCACCTGAAACGAACCCACGATGGTGATGGCCAGCAAGCCCATGAGCACACCGTGGGTGAGGCGCGGCCGAAGCCGGGCCATCTCTGCTTGCACCTCGCAGAACGTCATCACGAAGAACGCCCGGTAGAAGACGACCGCACCGCCGACGGCTACGAGAGCGACCACCGCTTGGCGCACCAGATCGGTGTTCTGCACCCCGGTGATCGAGCCGAAGAGAAAACGGTCGATATCGCCGCTGCCGGCGGCAGCTCCCGACGACATGATCACCACGGCGAGCGCCAGCAGTCCCACGAACAGCACGCCGATGGACGTGTCCTCCGACAGCGGCGAGATGCGCGGGATGAACGAGATGGCACTCACCATCACGACGGCAGCGGCCAGCGCGCCCAGACCCGTGTCGAAGCCCACGATGAATGCGATCGCGATGCCCGGAAGCACGCCGTGCGCCAGGGCGTCGCCGAGGAAGTTCAGGCTCCGCAGCACCACCCAGGTGCCCACCATCGAGGTGGTCAGCACAGCGAGCAGCCCCGCGGCCAGCGCCTTGGTCATGAAGGGGTTGGAGGTGAACGGTTCGATCCACCAGCCCACCGGATCAGTGAGGAACGTCATGTCATCCCCCTGGTGGGCTGGTGGTCGGCTCGCCCCTGGTCAGGGGTGGTGTCGCGCCAACGCTAGGCCCTCAGCCCAATGCGTCGGCTATTGCTTGCGCGTTGAACCTCAGCATGCCGATCAGCGTGTCGCCGTCTTCGCCTGCCGGCGCGAGGCTGCCGGTAAGCAACTGCACCACGGAGATGTCCCCTGCGGCGGTAGCCAAGGCTTGGATATCGACGTCAGAGTGCGTCGTCTCGGAGAACACTGCAGGCACGCCCTCGTGCTCGATGATCTCGGCGAGCTCCTCCAGCAGCGCAGGATTGGTCTCCGCTGTCGTGGAGAGCGAAGGAATCACCGTTCCGACGACCTCGAAGCCGTAGCGGTCGGCGAAGTAGCCGAACACATCATGGTTGGTGATCATGATGCGCCGGTCAGCCGGCACTGCGTCGAGAATTCCGGCGACCTCGGCATCGGCTTCGGCCAGCGCCTCACGGTAGGCATCCAGGCAGCCGTTGACCGTGTCGGCATCGGCGCCGGCATGAATCAGCTCGTCGGCCAGTTCGCCGAGGACACCTGCGACACGCTGCAGATCGAACCAAACGTGGGGGTCCCCACCGCTGTGGTCGTGACCGGCGTGGTCGTCATGGTCGTCGTGCCCGTCTTCCTCGTCGTGGTCGTCGTGTCCGTCTTCCTCGTCGTGGTCGTCGTGCCCGTCTTCCTCGTCGTGGTCGTCGTGTCCGTCCTCTTCGTCGTGGTCGTGCCCGTCCTCTTCGTCGTGGTCGTCGTGTCCGTCTTCCTCGTCGTGGTCGTCGTGCCCGTCCTCTTCGCCGTGGCCATGGTCGTCGTGCCCACCGCTGAACTCGAATTCGATCGTGTCGATGTGCTCGGCCACCTCAAACACATGCACGCCCTCGGCAGTGACAGCTTCCAGGGTGTCCTCGAGTCGCTCCTCGAGACCCAGGCCGTTCGCAACCACCAGATCGGCTGCGTCCATCGTCTCGCGGTCTCGCAACGACGGCTCGTACGTGTGCGGGTCGCCGCCCTGAGGGATGAGCGTGGTCACCGAGACGCTGTCGTCGCAGCCCACGTTGCTGACCACGTCGGCCCAGATACCCGTGGTGGCGACCACAGACGGCACCGCCGACGGTGCATCTGTCGCGTCAACGGCCTCGGCGTCGCTATCGGATCCCGTGCACGCAGCTGTGAACAGCACCGCAGCAACCGTCACCACCAATCCGCTTCTGCGCATCCGCCGACGTGTCGGTTGATTCGCGACCGCTTCGACCGTCATGTATGCCTCCCGTAAGCTCCGATTCAGGTGCGGAAGAGCCCCGATGGTGCTCTAACCTCGCCGAAGGTTTTGAGAATGAGAATCAGTTTCAGCTACCCTATCGAGGCTTGATCACCCATCCACATGCGACGCCGAAGTGAGGCGCACCCTGTTCCATCTCCACGATGTCCGTGTCTCGTTCGGGCCCTGCCATGTGCTCGAGACAGGCGATCTGAAGCTCGACGGCCCGTCGTCGGTCGCACTCATGGGTCCGAACGGGAGCGGCAAGACCACCTTGCTGCGGGTGCTCAGCGGGTTGCAACGCCCGACGTCGGGCCGATTGGAATCGGCCGGCGACGTCAGGGTGGGGTTTGTGTGCCAGCATCACCAACCGCACCCCTTCATGCCGATGACCGTGCAAGAGGTCTTGACCATTGGGCGATACCGCAGCAGCGGACTCTTGAGGCGGTTTCGTCGCAGCGACAAGGAAGCGGTTCGCGTTGCTGCTGAGCGGCTCGACGTTGCACACCTGCGCCACAAGTCGTTCGGCGAGCTCTCCGGGGGCCAGCGTCAGCGAGTGATGGTGGCGATGGTGCTCGCGTCCGACTATGACTGCTTGCTCTTGGACGAGCCGATCACCGGCCTGGACCTGCCGAGCCAGACGACCATTCTCGAGGTGATCGAAGCTGAGCGTGCCGCCGGCCACCTCGTGGTGATGTCAACGCACCACCTGCAGGAGGCACGACGCTGCGATCGCGTGCTGCTGCTGAAGGGGATGGTGCTTGCCGACGGGCCTCCCGGTGAGGTGCTGACCGATGCGCACCTGACGGCGGCATTCGGCGGCGCAGTGGTGGCCCACGACGGCACCGAGCACGAGTTCATCATGGAGAGCGCCCACGCCCACGAGGCAGGCGATCCCAGTCACGGCCCGTATGTCGGCGTTGTCTCGCACGCCCGTCACAGCCAGCTTGCGCCGCCAGGCAGCCACCACGGCCACCACCACGACCATGACCACGAGGCAGAGCACCAGCACGCCCGACGTCTATGACCGCCCGGGGCGGCCTGCCGTCGCCCCGCTGATCTGTTTGCCAGCCTGACCGGGAAAGCCAGATGGAGCCTCCGAAGGATCTCGATCAACTCCACGAAGAAGTTGGGCGGCGCCTGGCCGTATCCGGTCAGCGCTACACGGGCGGGCGGCGTGCTCTCGTCGACGTGCTTGCGACGGCGCAGCGCCCGTTGACGCTGCGCGACATCGTGCTGCTGGTTCCCGAGCTGCCCCAGAGCTCGGCGTACCGGAATCTCGACGCTCTCCGGGAGGGGGGCATCGTCTACCGCATCAGCGCCGGCGGCGATCGAGCCCACTTCGAGCTGGCCGAGTCGCTGCTCGGGCATCACCATCACCTGATCTGCGTGTCGTGCGGGACCATCGAGGACATGCGCCTCGACGGCAAGCTCGAGGACGAGGTCGACCGAGCGCTCGTCGGCGCTGCGGGCCAGGCGGGTTTCACGCCCCTGCGTCACAGTCTCGATCTGTACGGCGAGTGCTCCGACTGCGGAGACGAGGCCTAGGCCGCCTCAGCCGACGCCTGCGTCAGGCGCGGGCCTGCTCGTCGGTGACGATGGGCGGTTCGGTTGACCAGGGGAAGTTGATCCACAGGTCGGTGCGGCGCCACACCCAGTCGCAGTTGACCGTCGACCACGGCTTCTCGTACAGCACGGCGGTGCGGACGCTGCGCACCCGCGGCAGGCAGAAGTCGTACACCAGCTTGAGCGTGTGGCCGGTGTCGGCCACGTCGTCGGCGATGAGGATGTCGGAGTCTCGGTGGTCGACCAGATCGGGCGTGGGCGGCAGCATGATCGGCACTTCGAGGCGCTCGTCGACGCCGGTGTAGTACTCGCAGTTCATGACGTAGATGTTCTTGACCGACAGCGCGTAGCCCAGCGAGCCCGCACAGAACAGCCCGCCGCGGGCGATGGCCAGGATCATCTGGGGCCGGTAGCCGTCGTCGGCGATCATCTGCGCCAGCTCCCGCACGGCAACGCCGTAGCGCCGCCAGTCCATCACCTCGCGTTCTTCAGCGTCAGTTGCTTCGCTCACCCGCCCTCCCAGGCCGTCCCGCACCGTCCAGCCCCGAACCTAGGCGCGCGCCGCCACGCGCTCCCGCTCATCCGTCGGCGTCCGCATCACTGAGCTCCGAAACGTGCCTGTTCGATGCTGGCGCTACGGTCGGTTCCGGTGACACTTGACGCATCTGACGGTCCAGCGCGCTTGGACCCGATTCAAGGTGTGCTGGAGATCCTCGACCGTGCCTCCATGACGGGCACCAACAAGCTCGGACTCCTCCTCACGCTGCTCGACTTGGCCCCAACCGTTGACAGCGATGCGCCGGTCATCACCCGAACGCAGATGGCAGAGCGCTGCATCGAGATCCACTGGGAGCATGCGCGTCCGTATCAAGGAGTCACGCTGCGCCAGAGTTCGGCACGCAAGCGGCGAGACGACGGCACGGTTGCAGATGACACAACGGTCATGCAGGAGATTCACCGACTCCGCGAGCTGCTGCTGGACTGCAGACGCGGCGATCTGCGCGACAAACCGCTGGGCGTCGTCAAGCGGAGCGCCGAAGGCACCACCTGGCACTCAAGATGGGAAGAATCACTCGAGACTGCGCTCGCGAGGGTCCGCGCTTCCCTGCTGAAGAACCCGGTACGTCTGCTGCAGGAGCTGCCGGGTAAGCCTGCGCCTTTCTTGTACGACCTCGAATCGGACACGGCGGGCCTGACGCTGTTCCCCGATGCCTTGCAAGGCCTGACGAAGTTCGGAGGTGTACTGCGACCGTTAGTCGAGTTCAGGTTCGCCCAGGCGGTCATGAGGATCAACCGCGAAACGCTTCAACTGCCGGTCGACGATGTCTATTCCCATCTGTTCGGACGGGAGCGGGTGATGCCGCCGCCGAAGATGCGCGAGTGTCTGATTGACATTCAGAGTGGTCGCTGCATCTACACGGGCGATCGATTGAAGGGGGCCAGCGGATCCCTCGATCATGTTGTGCCGTGGTCGCGGGCGCGTCTCTCGCAGATCGAGAACTTCGTTATGACATCCCGGACCGTCAACAGCAAGAAATCCGACTCATTGCTTGCGCCAACGGCGATGGAGAAGTGGATTCACCACGTCGATCGCAGTTCCGACGATCTGCGCGAGTGTGCACGTGACCACGGTTGGATGGCTGATCTCGACAGCGTGCGCCGTGTGGCATTTCACATCTACCGGGCTGCCGACGCCAACACCGGCGTCTGGAGCTTTGAGAACGGAGAACACCGAATTGAACCGCTTGGCGACAAAGGCAAGCGCGTTGTGCTCAACCTGCTGCAGGACTGACGTTCTGAGCCGATCGCACCGGGTGACGGGCCGACAGTTCGAACCGACCTGATGTTCGGGCGGTGGCTACTGTGGCGCCGTCGTCGGCGGGGTTCGGCGTGGGGCCGGCAACGGCGCAGTCCAAGGAAACGAGGAAGTCATGGAACTTGGCGAAGCAGCACTGACGTCGATGACGACGAGGTACTTCACGACCGACCCGGTGTCGGACGAGACGCTGGAGCAGGCGTTCGACTACGCACGGCACGCACCGCAGGGCGGCAACCGCCAGCCCGTGCGGTTCATCGTGGTCCGCGATGAGGCGAAGAAGCAGCAGCTGCAGGAGTGGTACCTGGAGCCGTGGAAGGCCTACCTGGGCATGGCCCGGTCGGGCGACATCGAGATCGTCGGCGAGAAGGCCAACCGGCTTCTCGACAGCGCTGACCACTTCGCCGAGCACTTCGCCGAAGTGCCGGTGATCGTGGTGGCCTGCGGCTACATCGACGGCGTCCATCCCACCGACACCGAGCTGGGGCGCCTCAGCGTCGTGGGCGGCGGCTCGATCTACCCCGCCGTGCAGAACTTCCTGCTCGGCTGCCGAGAGGCCGGCCTGGGCACCGCGCTCACCACGCTGCTCTGCATGTACGAGCCGCAGGTCGCCGAGATGCTGGACATTCCCGAAGGCGTGGCCACTGCGGCCCACATTGCCGTCGGCTACCGGTCCACGCCGTTCCCGCGCAAGCTGGACCGCCTGCCGCTGTCGGAGATCGTCTTCGACGAGACCTGGGGCAACTCGACCTACTAGCCAGCTCGGGAGCGTTCCCGGCTGCGTGGGGGCGAGACCGACGATGACTGAAGCCCAGCCGGGCACTGAATCAGAGTCGCGCAATGGCTGAGTCCGAAGACTGGGTGGCTGCGGATCCGCAGGTCACTCACGCTGGCCTGAGGGTCGAGACTGAGGCGTTGCAGTCAGCGGGCCTCGCCGCAGACGAGGCGCTGCTGGTTGCCGCGCGGCGGCTGGCCGGGAGCGACCCCGAGGTGAGGGCCTTCGCTCGGGAGCGCTTTGCCGGACTGTGGGACGAACCCGAGCCTGCGCCGACGGGAGCGGACGAGCGGGGCTCCGAGCGGCGCGGCTTCTGGGTCATGGCGGCGTTCGCAGTGGCGGCAGCGATTGCGGTGCGACTGCCCGAGGCCTTCGGATTCAGTCTGACCAACTCCGATGACGCCAGCTTCTATGCGCGCAACTTCAGCTTGCTCGTGTTGCCGGCGCTGGCGGGCTGGTTCGTGTGGCTGAAGCAGCCGCCGTACTGGGTGATTGCCGTCATCGGCGCCGTCGTCGCCGCCTCGGCGGCGGTCGTCAACGCGTATCCGTTCGACGACGACAGCTCCACGTTCGTGCTCGCGGTGCTGCACCTGCCGGTGCTGCTGTGGCTGGTCACCGGCCTGGCTCGAACCGGAGAATGCTGGAGGCTGCCAAGCCCGCGCATGGACTATGTGCGCTTCACGGGCGAGTGGTTTGTGTATGGCGTGCTGATAGTGCTGGCGGGCGCGGTATTCAGCGCCCTGACCGTCGGCGCCTTCGTGGCCTTGGACATCGACACAAGATGGATGACCGAGTGGGTGATGGTCGCCGGGTCGGCCGGCGCCGTTGTTGTCACCGCCTGGCTCGTCGAGTTCTGGGCCGGTGCCGTCTCGAGATTCGCCTCGCTGCTGGCGTACATCTTCACACCGCTGTTCGCGGCGATGTTGGTCGTATTTCTCGTGGCAGTGCCGGCGACCGGTCGGAGCATCGAGGGCGAACGGGAAGCGCTCATCCTGTTCAACGTGCTGCTGGGCTTCGTGGTCGGCCTGTTGCTGTTCAGCGGCGCCGCGAGACGCCCGAGCGATCGGCCGGGATTCTTCGATGGCGCAGCTGCTGTGCTCGCCGCTGCGGGACTGCTCACCAGCGTCCTGACGCTGGTGGCTGTCATCGGCCGCATTGCCGACTTCGGGTGGAGCCCGAATCGGACGGCGATCATGGGCATCAACGTCATCTTTCTGGTGAACTTGGCCGGGAGCGTGTGGCTCTATCTGGAGCTGTGGCGCCGCCGACGCCCCTTCGGCGACATCGTGCGCTGGCAGACCGCTCACTTCGGCATCTACGCCGCCTGGGCTGCGTTCGTCGTCGCGGCCTTCCCGCCGATCTTCGGATTCGCGTGACCCACAACACCTCGCCTTCGAACTCACCCAATGACGCGCCTAGCATGCGAAAGGTGCAGGATGATCGATGCCGCTGGCTGTGTCATACCCCGCGACGCCATGCGTTGCGGCGCAGCGCGGAACAGCGAGATGCGCACACATGTTGACTCGTCTTGAGGTTGACGGCTTCAAGAATCTGCTCGATCTCGATGTCGAATTCGGGCCGTTCACCTGCATCGCCGGCGAAAACGGTGTTGGCAAGTCGAACGTATTCGATGCGATCGAGTTCCTCAGTCTGCTGTCGTCGAATCCGTTGATGGAAGCGGCTCACATGGTTCGTTCAGCAGGCGAGCGCGGTTCTGGCGACCCTGCGGACCTGTTCTGGCGGGGCTCCGTTCGTGAGCAGCGGCGAATGCGATTCGCAGCGGAGATGATCATTCCTGCCGAAGTACACGACGACTTCGGCAGGGAGGCTCGCGCCTCTATCACTTTCGTCCGCTACGAAGTTGAAGTCGGCTACGAGCGGCCCCGTGGCCGCGACAAATCCGGAGGTCTCGTACTTGTCCGGGAATCGATGACACCTATCAGGATCGGACAGGCGCATCATCATCTCCGCTTTCCTCATTCCAAGAAGAACTTTCGTGATTCCGTAGTTTCCGGCCGTCGCGCAGCCGCATTCATCTCCACCGAAGATCGTGACGGCGAGGCGGTGATCGAGATTCACCAGGATGGCGGCAGCCGTGGACGACCGAAGCCGGCGTCGGCTGCGCGTGCCCCGGCGACGGTTTTGAGCACGATCACAGGTGCCGACAACCCGACCATTCTTGCGGCCCGGCGTGAGATGCAGAGCTGGCGGCGCCTCGCTCTTGAGCCGACATCGTTGCGAGCAGCCGACCGCTACTCGGATCTTCGGCGGCTTACCGCCGCAGGCCGACACCTTCCGGCGACCTTGCACCGGGTAGCGAACCGCCATTGTCAGAACGCCGATGGCAGTTCCGATACGGGCGAGACGTACGCCCGTATCGCTGCCCGACTTGGCGCGCTCTCGGGCGTTGGGGCGCGCCGAGTGCGAGTAGATGAGAACGACACCAACGAGCTGTTCACGCTCATGGTGACCGAGCTCAATGGCATCGAGCTGCCAGCCCAAGCGCTCTCTGAGGGAACTCTCAGATTCCTCGCACTGGCTGTCCTTGAATCTGATCCGGACGAAAGCGGGCTCCTCTGCATGGAAGAGCCGGAGAACGGCATCCACCCAGCCAACGTCTCTGAGATGGTGGAGCTGTTGAGGGACCTCGCTGTTGACCCCGACCTGCCAGTCGCTGACGACAACCCGGGCCGTCAGGTGATCGTCAATACGCATTCGCCTGCGCTCGTTCAGCACATCCACCCCGACGAGCTTCTCGTTGCCAAGTCGAGTGTTCGCTGCGAACGGGATGGTATGCCCGAGCGCGTCCTTCGTCTGCTGCCATCTGCCGACAGCTGGCGCGGGCCGCACTCCGAAGTCGGTATCGCCACGCGGCTCGACTTGGTGCCGTATCTGACAACAGCGGTGGGCACGCAGCTCTCGCTCGATGACTACGGACTCGAAGCGCAGACGGCGTGATCCGACGCGCCATTCTGTTTACCGACGGAACCTCAGATCGTCCGCTGGCAGCGCATCTCGAGGCGATGTGCATCGAGCGTGGCGTGCGAATCAACGTGACTGCACCCGAGTTCGAGCGCTTGCCAGAGCCCCCGGGCTTGCGCATCAGCGACCGCCTCGAGTTCGTGCTGCGGGGAGAGCGACAACCGGACCTGCTGTTCGTGCATCGCGACGCCGAGAAGGATGGCGCGCAGGCTCGGCTGGATGAGATCGAACATGCCGTGCAGCAGGTGGCCGAAGGACTCCCGACAGTGCCTGTGATTCCGGTACGCATGACGGAAGCATGGTTGCTCGCCGATCAGCAACTCATTCGGCAGGTCGCTGGCCGACCCGGCTCGACCGACGATCTGGAGATTCCGGAGCTGCACCGCTTGGAGAGCATTCCGGACCCAAAGGATGTGCTGCAAAGAGCATTGGCCATCGCCTCCGGTACCAGCGGCCGTCACCGAAAGAAGTTCGACAGGCGGTTCAGTTCGCATCGCCGGCTGCTCGTGGAGCGGCTCGACCGAACAGGTCCTGTCAGTCAGCTCCCGCGTTGGCAGGCGCTGGAGTCTGATCTCGAAGGTGTCCTCAGCTCCATGTAGCTTGCGGAGCGGCCGATGCCGAGGCGTGGCACGCTGGCGCGCCGGAGACAGGGGCAAGACATGGCGATGACCGACGAGGAGCGGCGGGAAGCGGCTGCGGCGCTGCTGCATGCCGAGAACACCCGCGAGTGGATCGACCCGATCACCGACACCTACCCGGGCGCCGACAACGAGGACGCCTACGCCATCGGCCAGTACGTGACCGACGCCAAGGTGGCGGCCGGCCGCGTCATCAAGGGCTACAAGGTCGGCCTCACGTCCAAGGCCATGCGTTCGACATCGGGCGCCACCGAGCCCGACTACGGCACGCTGTTCGACAACTGGTTCCTCGACGAGGGCTCCATCGTGCCCGCCTCGATCCTGAATGTCCCGCTGGTGGAAATCGAGATCGTCTTCGTGCTGAAGTCCGACCTGGGCGGGCCCGACACCAATGCCATCGATGTGATGCGTGCCACCGACTTCATCCTGCCTGGCATCGAGGTGGTGGATCGGCGCTACAACCGGCGCAGCACCCAGGCCGGCGTAGTGGACAGCATCGCCGACGCTGCTTCATGCGGGTTCATCATCGTGGGCGGCCGGCCCACCGAGCTCACCGACATCGACATCCGTCACATCGGCGGTGCGCTGTACCTGAACGGCGACCTCGAAGAGTCCGGCACCGCCGCAGCCGTCATGGGCAACCCGCTCAACTCGGTGGCTTGGCTCGCCCGCAAGCTCCATGAGTTCGGCGTCACGATGTCAGCCGGCCACTCGATCCTGTCCGGCTCGTTCATCCGGGCACGCACGATCCGCCCCGGCGATGCCGTCGTTGCCGACTTCGGCCCCCTCGGGCAGATCAGCTTCGGGGTCGGAGACCCCGAAGACGACGACTGAGGGCCCGGCGTCTCAGTTTTCGACGTAGGCCACGAAGGTGCAGGAGATCTGCACCGGCCCGCCGCCCTCCACCTTCATGTTGTGGCGGGACGGCCGCGACTCCGGGTCGGGAAATCGCTCCAGCCACGGACCGTTCAGTGCCGGGCGTGAGGCTGCCGGGTCGGTGACGTAGAACGTCATCTTGGCCATGTCGTCCCACGTGGCACCGGCGCCTTCGAGCATCTGGCCGACGTGGGTGAACAGGTTCTCGATCTGCTCCTCGAGCGTGTCCGGCACCTCGCGACTGCCCGGGTTGGTCGGCGGCGTGATGCTGGACACCACCAGCGGCCCGATCCGCGTCGCAGCGGGAATCGGGTTCTGGTGCTGGAAGCTCTCGATCTCGATCGACCTGCGCGCGGTGGCGCCGCCACGGACGAGAAACCGCCCGCCAGCAGCCGACACGGCGCCCGGCGACAGCTTCATGTACTTCGCGTATTGATCCGGATCGGTGACGTCGACCCGCACGATGACGTATGCAGCCACGTCGTTCCTTTCGGTTCCGGTATCGGACCGGTCAGGAAACCGAGTTCATGATGGCGTCGCGGCCGTGCTTGAACCCCGCCGTCTCAGCGGTGTGGTTCAGCGCCAGCTCTGACTCGATCTCGCCGGCGATGCGCGAATGCCACATCTTGCGCGGCTGGGACATGTCGAACGGCACGCCCTGGTGCATGAGCCGGCGGTTGTCCCAGATGACGGCTTCGCCTGCGCTCCATGCGTGCTGGTAGGTGCGCGGCGGCTGGCAGGCCTCTTGATTGAGCCGGTCCAGCAGCGCCACCGACTCGTCTGGGTCCATGCCGATGATGTCGTGCGCGTGCCGGCCGATCAGCAGATTGGGCCGACCGGTGTCGGGGTGGTACTTCACCATCGGCCGAATTGAGATGTCCATGTCGTGGTAGCCGTACATGCCGTAGGTGCCGTCGTCCTTCTTCTGCGGCAGCAGCCCTGCCCGGCCCTGGCTGTAGTAGAGCGAGTGGTGCGCCTCCAGCGTGTGCACGAGCTCACGGTCTTCGTCGGACAGCACTTCGTACGCCGCCCGCATGTCGGCCCAGCCGGTGTCGGCCCCGTCCTTGGGCACAAGCTCGGCAGTGAACACAGCGCCCTTGGCCTGCAGTGGCATATACGTGCTGTCGTGGTGCCAGCCCCAGTTTCCCTTGAGCGACTTCACCAAGTCGTCGGCGGGCTCGTGGTGGACCTTGCCGTCCTTGCCGACGTTCGAGATCGGCGCAGCGTTGAATTCCAGGTTGCCGAAGCGCAGGGCGAACGCGTCCTGCTCGTCGTTGGTCAGGAACTGATCGGAGAAGATCAGCAGCGCGTACTCGAGCCACGTCTCGTGCAGTGCCTCGAACGTGGCTTCGTCGATGGACCGGAGCTCGATGTCATGGACCCACGCTCCGAACGTGGCATCGAGCGGTTCGATATTCAGCGTGACAGCCGTCATGGCCGGATCGTACCACCAGCCCCGAATTAGCTTCAGGGTGCGGTCGGCCGATGGACAGTTGGCGCCGCGGCGCTCGTCAGGGAGAACAGCAGTGAGTGATGTGACCGCCAGCAGTGGATCATCGGACCCTGGAACGGTGGTCGAGCGCGTCGAGACGCTGTCGTGCGACGCCGCGTGGCGGAACTACTACTTCTTGAAGGTCACCACCGCCGACGGCGTGGTCGGCTGGGCCGAGTACGACGAGGGGTTCGCCTCGCCCGGCCTCACCACCGCCATTGAAGCCCTGGCGCCGCTGGTGATCGGGCGCTCGGTCTTCGACCACGAGCCCACCTACCAGTACCTGTTCGCCCGCACCCGCCAAGCCGCCAGCGGCATCATCGGCGAGGCCATCGGCGCTGTCGAGAACGCGCTGCTCGACGCCAAGGCCCGCACGCTCGGCGTGCCCTGCTACGACCTGCTCGGCGGCAAGGTGCGCGATCGCATCCGCGTGTACTGGTCGCACTGCGGCACCTGGCGCATCAACCTCGGCCACATCTACGGCAACCGCATCACCGACCTCGACGGCGTGCGTGCGCTCGGCGCCGAGGTCGCCTTCAAGGGCTTCACCGCCCTCAAGACCAACATCTTCCGCCAGACGCCCGACGGCTTGCGCGGCTGGCTGCCGGGCTTCGGCACGCCGTACGCACCTGAGCTGAACGTGTCGCGCCAGCTCATCGACGAGATCCGGGCGACCCTTCAGGCGTTTCGAGACGGCGCCGGCGACAGCATGGACCTCCTGCTGGACCTGAACTTCAACGCCCGCACCGAGGGCTACGCCCGCATCGTGCGCGAGCTGGCCGACTTCGGCATGTTCTGGATCGAGATCGACTCCGACCATCCCGATGCCATGGCGCACATCCGATCCAAGGCCGGCTGCACGATAGATGGCCGCTATGGCCGACGGCATGGGCCACAGCGTCGCGCCGCACAACTTCTACGGTCACCTCGCCACCATGATGAACGCCCACTGGGCAGCGGCGACACCGAACATCATCGTCATGGAGACCGACATCGACCGGATCGCGTGGGACGACGAGATCGTGACGATCGCGCCCGACTACGTGGACGGTCACCTGGTGCTGGGCGACGAGCCCGGCTGGGGCACCGAGCCCGTGGAAGAGGCTCTCGCTGCACATCCGCCGCGGCTCAGCGGCCTGCGCGACCGACGTCCGCCGGCGGGCGATGACTGAGGATCTCGCTTCAGCGTCAAACCCCGCACCGCAGGTCGTCCAGCTCCGGCTCAGCGAAGGTGCAGCGCGCCTGGTTCCCAGCGCGGCCGCCGCGCCGCCGCCGCGCATCGACCGCGTCACGTCCGAGCCCGCAGATCACATCGAAACGCAGCGCATCGACCCTGCAGCGTCGGCGCGCCCGCCGTCGGCGCCGGGCCCGCACCGGTCCTCCGGCGATGCCGAAGCTCCCCGCGGCCGGGCAGGCCTCGCACTGGCGACGGGATCGCTGGCGTTCGTGCTCGGCACGGTCAACGTCACGGTCACCAACGTGGCGTTCCCCGACATCGTCCGCTCATTCTCTGGGGTCTCCGACGCCATCACCGGCTGGATTGTCAGCGGCTATGCGCTCGCCTTCGCCTCGACGATCATCGTCGGGGGCCGGTTGGCCGACCGCTATGGACGCCTGCTGGTCTTCCGGGCAGGGGTGCTGGGATTGCTGGTCTCGTCGATCGTCGCCGGATTCGCGCCGGGCATCGGCGTGTTGCTGGCCGCCCGTGCTGTTCAAGGCCTGTGCGGTGCGCTCACCGTCCCGTCTTCGCTGGCGTTGGTCCTGCCGCAATTCCCCGCGGGCCGCCAGGCCAGCGTCATCGGTATCTGGGCAGCCGCGGGCATGGTCGCGTCCGGCATTGCGCCCGGACTCGCGGCAGTGATCCTGGAATTCTCAAGCTGGCGAGGCGTCTACCTGGCGATCGCGCCCATCGCGGCGCTCGCATTCTTGGGGTCGCTGCGGTTCCTCTACGAGACAGCCAAGCGAGATTTGCGCACTCCCTTGGATCTGCTGGGCGTCATCATGGGCACGGCGGCGGTGTTCCTGATCGTGCTCGCGACGCTGCAGGGCCGCCACTGGGGCTGGTCGTCCGCCTGGACCTTGGCGTGCTTCGGCAGCGGCGCAGCCCTGCTGCCGCTCTTCTTGCTGCGCTCGGCGCGGCACCCCGAGCCGCTGTTCGATCCGCGGCTGTTCCGGATTCGGAGTTTCGCAGTGGCCAACCTCGCGGTTGCGCTGTCGATGATCGGCGCCTTCACGAGCTGGTTCCTATTGTGTTGCGTCTGACTTCGCGCGACAGGTTCTGAGTTTTTTCAAGCAGCATCGGTCAAGGTTGGCTGTCTCAGCGCAGGAGGCTGCCGATGACCGCTCC
>NZ_JAPYOK010000123.1:0-12682 GCF_028283155.1 Candidatus Poriferisodalis multihospitum
GGCTGAGTCTGGGCTGATCGATCGGGCTTTTCGGGAGCAGATCGTGCTGGTGGGGGTGCAACTGGCGGAGCGGACTGCTGATGAGGTGGACGCCAATCTTGACGAGCTGGAGCGGCTGGTGGACACCGCGGGCGCGGATTCTGTGGAGCGGATTGTTCAGCGACGGGATGCACCTGACCCGGCGACGTTTGTGGGACGGGGGAAGGCCGACGAGATCTTGGATGCGTCGCTTGAGCACGATGCCGACACCGTGGTGTTCGACGACGAGCTGTCGCCAGCGCAACAGTTCAACTTGGAGCGCATTCTGCAGCGCACCGCGCTCGACCGCACGGCGGTCATTCTTGACATCTTCGCCCAGAACGCCACGACGCTCGAAGGCAAGGCGCAGGTGGAGTTGGCCCAGCTTCGCTACCGGCTCCCACGGCTGCGCGGCCGCGGGCGGCAGCTCTCGCAGCAGGCTGGCGGCATCGGCACGCGGGGACCGGGCGAGACCCAGCTCGAGGTGGATCGCCGACGGATCCAGCGGCGGCTGGCGCGACTCGAGAAGGATCTGCGCGGGCTGCGGCGGACTCGGCTGAACCAGCGCAAGTCGCGCCGGCGCTCCCGCTACCACACGGTCGCGATCGTGGGTTACACCAACGCCGGCAAGTCGACCTTGCTGCGGCGCCTCACCGGGGCCAACGTGCTGGTGGAAGACCGACTGTTCGCCACGCTCGACGCCACCACTCGGCGACTGCAATTGCCCGGCGGCGAGACAGTGCTGGTCACCGACACGGTCGGTTTCATCAAGAAGCTGCCGACATCGCTGGTGGAGGCCTTCATGTCGACGCTGGAGGAGGTGGCCGAGGCCGACCTGCTGGTGCACCTGGTCGACGCCTCAGCGGCGGAACCGGAGATGCACGTCGATGTAGTGCGCTCCGTGCTGCGCGAGATCGGCGCCGGTGAGGTCGACGAACTCATCGCTTTCAACAAGTGCGACGCCGCCGACGGCGGCACTGTGAGGCAGTTGCTGGAGCGCTACGAGGGCTCCCATGCGATATCGGCCAACAGCGGCGACGGCGTCGAGGAACTCCTGCTCGCTGTCGGCGACCGTCTCCGGCACCTCACCGAGGTCACCGAACTGCGCATCCCCTACTCCCGCGGCGACACCCTCGCGGCGGTCCACCGGGAAGGCGAAGTGCTCTCGGAAGCTCATGACGACCACGGGACCGTGGTGCGTGCACGGCTCGACGCCGTCTCCCGCAGCCTCTTCGCCGAATTCGCAACCGGAACCGCTGACGGCGGCACCCCTTCAGATGCTGCCCGCGGCAACGGCGCGCAATGATGTTGCGGTGAACGCACGCACTGGGTACGTACCGCCGCCGTATCCCTATGACCGGCTGGACGATCTGAAGCCACTCGCTGATCGACACGAAGGCGGGCTCGTGGACCTGTCCATCGGCACACCGGTGGACCCGCCAACGCCCGCCGTGCTGGCGGCGCTGGGCGGGTCGGATTCCGAGCGCGGCTATCCGCCTTCGATTGGGACGCCCGAGCTTCGGGACGCGGCTGCGCGCTGGTGCACCGAACGGCTCGGTGTACAGGTCGACTCCGCCACAGAAGTGGCGGCGACCATCGGCTCGAAGGAGTTCGTGGCTGGGCTGCCCCACTGGTTGCGCCTGCGCACCCCCGGACGCGACACGGTGCTGTTTCCCGAGATCAGCTATCCCAGTTACGCGATGGGAGCTGAGCTGGCCGGCTGCCGGGCGGTGCCGGTGCCTGCGGACGAACACTGGTCGATCCAGCTCGACGCGATCTCGGAGTCCGACGCTGAGCGTGCTCTGGTGCTCTGGGTCAACACGCCGGGCAACCCTGCCGGCGGTCTCGATGACCTCACCGCTGCTGCCGAATGGGGGCGGGCGCGGGGTGTGCCGGTATTCAGCGACGAGTGCTACGCCGAGTTCACTTGGGACGGAGTGCCCAGAACGATCTTGACGCCGACCTCCGCGGCGACGGCTGGCGGCGGTGAGGCCCACAGCGATGAGGTAGACACAGGACAGGGCGGCGGCATGCGCGCCGAGGTCGACGGCGTTGTCGCAGTCCATTCATTGTCAAAGCGATCGAACCTGGCTGGCGTACGGGTGGGTTTCTACGCAGGCGATCCTGCGCTCGTCCACTATCTGCGAGAGGTTCGCAAGCACGCCGGGTTCATGGTGCCGGGCCCGGCGCAGGCGGCGGCGGTAGCAGCGCTGGCCGACCAAGACCATGTTGCCGAACAGCGAGAGCGATATCGGAACCGGCTGGAGCGGCTCGCGCGCATCGTCGGCCGCTTCGGCCCCGAGCCTGCGCTGCCACGCGGCGGCTTCTACCTGTGGGCTGCAGCCCCCGACGGCGACGCGTGGGCGTTCACTCGCACGCTGCTCACCGAGGTGGGCATTCTCGTATCGCCTGGTGAGTTCTACGGATCGGCCGCAGCCGATCGTGTCCGGGTAGCCGCCGTGCTGGCCGATGACGCCCTCGACATGGTCGAATCCCGCCTGAGCTAAACCTTCGACTGAAACTCAAATCTTGGTGCGGCCAGAGGCCTTCAGGATTCAAGCTGCTCCATTTGGTCGGCCATCTCCGCGGGGCTTCCGTGCGAGATCCAGGTGATCCTGGGGTCTCGGGCGAACCAGCGCTGCTGACGGCGGGCGAATCGCCGGGTGCGTGCGATGGCGACGTTGAGTGCTTCGTCGAGCGTGCATTCCCCTGCCAGGTGCGCTCGCAGCTCCTTGTAGCCGAGAGCTTGCGCGGCCGTGCGCGACAGCGGCCGAGCAGCGAGCCGGCGCACCTCTTCGAGCATGCCCAGCTCCATCTGTCGGCGGTACCTGTCGCCGATGAGCTCGTCCAGCGCCGTCCGACCGGGATCGATGCCCACGATCCGGAACGGGACCTCGGGATAGCTCTGCAGCCCCGGCCCGAATGACGAGAACGGCCGGCCGCTGCCCAAGCACACCGACAGCGCCCGCACGATTCGGCGCAGATTTGTTGGCTCCATACGCGAAGCGGCCAGCGGGTCCAGTTCGGCGAGACGTTGGTGCAGCACGACCGCGCCACACGCGCCACCATCCGCAGCCTGACGAGCCGCCGCCACGTCAGCCGTGCACCCGTCGACCCCGCCGCCGTCATGTGCTGCCGCTGCATCGGAAACGGCGGCGGCCTCGGCCTCGAGTTCGGCGGCGATGTCGGTGAACTCCGGTGGCGGCGTGAGACCGTCGATGACGGCACGGAGGTACAGACCGGTACCGCCCACCAGCAGCGGGACTGCGTCCCGGCCGGCGATGTCAGCCATGGCCGCCTCGAAGGCCGTCGCATAGTCGACGACAGTGAATCGCTCTGCCGGTTCCACGAGATCGATGAGGTGGTGCCGCACCTCAGCTTGCTCAGCGGCGGAGGGCTTGGCGGTGCCGATGTCCATACCGCGGTACACCTGCATGGAATCGACTGACACCAATTCCGTCGGACCGGCGATGTCGGGCCGGGGGCGGGCACGCCTGACCAACTCCAGCGCTAGCGCCGACTTGCCCGACGCCGTCGGGCCCACGATGACCACGGGCCGATGGCCGCCGTCACCACCCATGGCTTCCCGCCTCTCAGCGGGCGGCAACCGGTATGCGGGTGCGGTGTCGCGCCGGGGCGATGACCTCGATGAGCTCTCCGCTGAGGTGGAACGTGGCAGCGTCGGTCACGAGCACTCGTACATAGGTGCCAGTTCGCAGCGGCTCGGCTGACGCGAAGTGCACCAGACGGTTCTGGCGCGTCCGGCCTGAGAGGGTGTCCGGATCTCGCTTCGACAGTCCCTCCACTAGCAGCTCTTCGACGCGGCCCACCCTGGATTCGTTGCCAAGGCGTGCGGAGCGCTCGATCACGGTTCGCAGCCGCTCCATGCGTTCAGCGGATACTCCGGGGTCCACGAACCGGTCGACCATCTCTGCGGCTTCGGTGCCCGGCCGCGGCGAGAAGACGAACGTGAATGCGCTGTCGAAGCGGGCCGCCGCAGCGAGTTCGAGTGTGTCGGCAAAATCGCGCTCGGTCTCGCCAGGAAAGCCCACGATGATGTCGGTGCTGACCGCGAGGTCGTCAACGGCGGCGCGGGCGGCCTCCAGCCGCTCCAGGTAGCGCTGGGCGCTATAGCCGCGGTGCATTGCCCTCAGCACTTCGTCGCTGCCGGACTGCAGCGGCAGGTGCAGGTGTTCGCACACCGCAGGCGTCTCGGCTATGGCTGCGATGACGTCGGCCCGCAGGTCCTTCGGGTGCGGGCTGGTGAATCGCACCCGCTCGATGCCGTCGACGGCACCGACCGCCCGCAGCAGATCGCCGAACAACGGGCGAGCAGTGCGCCGCCCGCTCGCCCAGGCCTCGCCGGCTCGCCACGAGGCACCGACTGGACCGTCCGGGCCAGACGCATCGTTTGCGCGGCGGAGTGACAGGGTCACGTCGCGGCCGTAGCTGTTGACGTTCTGCCCCAGCAGCGTCACCTCGCTGACGCCGTCGGCTGCGAGGCGGTGTACCTCGTCGAGCAGTTCGCCGAAGGGGCGGGAGATCTCTCGGCCCCGCACCGAGGGCACGATGCAGAACGCGCAGGTGTTGTCGCAGCCGATCTGGATCGTGACCCATGCGGCGTGCTGGGCATCTCGCCGCACGGGCAGCGCCGAGGGGAACTCATCGGACTCGGCCAGGATCTCCGTCACCGGTCCCGAGACGCGTGCCTCGCTCAGCAGGTCGGCGGCACGAGCCACGTTGTGCGTGCCGAACACGACATCCACGTGAGGCGCCCGTCGGCGCACGAGGTCCTGGTCCTTCTGCGCCAGGCAGCCGGCGACGGCGATCTGTACCTCTGGTCGTTCCTCCTTGAGGCGCTTGAGGTGCCCAAGCTGGCCGTAGAGCTTGTTATCGGCGTTCTCGCGGATGCAGCAGGTGTTGAGCACAATCACGTCCGCGTCGGCCATGGTCGTCGCCGCAACCAGGTCATCGGCTTCCAGCAGGCCAGCAATCCGCTCGGTGTCGTGCTCGTTCATCTGGCACCCATAGGTGCGCACGAAGTAGCTGCGCCGGCCCCCGTTCTCGCCCACTCGCTCGCCCGCAGTCACGGCGTCAATGCTAGGGGCGCGCCCAAAGGCGGAAGGCAGGTTGAACTCAGTCAGATCAGCGCTGTCAGCGCTGCGTGAAGGCGAAGTTCTCCGACATGTTGTCGCGGGCGTGGGACATGAAGCCCAGGTACTGCTTGATGTTGCCGTTGAAGTTGCCGTCCTGGCGGCGGTTCTCGGCGCCCTCGAAGTTGTAGTAGCCGGGGGTGCAGTCGCGGTTGCGGGTGGTCTTGCCGCGGTTGGCGATGACCTGCTGCACCCACCATTCCTCAGCCTCGGGCAAGCAGTCCATGGTCTGCAGGCCGCCCCGGCGCACGAAGTCGATGCACTCGGCGATGTGCTCGCCTTGGCTGTTGAGCACGTCGGTGAGGTTGAACGCGAAGAACGCCTGATAGCCGCCCATGATGAACAGGTTCGGGTAGCCGGCAGTGTGGATGCCCAGCAGCGTGCGGATGCCGTCTGCGTACTTGTCGTTCAGCTCCAAGCCGTTCTCGCCGACGATGCGGTTGTAGATGCCGGTGCGCTGCACTTCGAATCCGGTGGCGTAGATCAGCAGGTCCAGCTCGTACTGCACGCCCTCAAACAGCGGACCCTGCTCGGTGATCTGGGTGATGCCCTTGCCCTGGGTGTCGACCAGGTGCACGCTCGGCCGGTTGAACGTGGGCAGGTAGTCATTGTGGAAGCACGGCCGCTTGCACATGAGCATGTACCAGGGTTTGAGCGCTTCGGCGGTACCGGGGTCCTCGACGACCTCGTCGATGCGCCGGTGGATGCGCATCATGGCATCGATGTTGGCGTTCTCCTGGCGACGGATCTTCTCCTCGCGCGACATCGCTGCGCGGCGAGCCTTCTGCTCGTCGCTGAGGCGAGGCCCGGCCATCGCGCGCTCGCGGCGGCGAGCCTGCCAGCCCGGCTTTAGCTTCGCGGCCCACTCCGGATTGGTCTCCCAGTCGTCCCGGATGTCGATCGAAGACGGCGTGCGCTGGAAGACGTACAACTCCTTGGCCATCTCTCCGAGCTGCGGGATGGCCTGCACTGCCGTGGCGCCGGTGCCGATGATGCCGACCCGCTTGTCGGCGAGGTTCTCAAGGTCTGCGCCGGTGTAGTCGTAGTCCCACCGCGACGTGTGGAAGGAGTGACCCGCGAACCGCTCCATGCCCTCGATCACAGCCAGCTTGGGCTTCGCGAGGGTCCCGTTCGCGCAGATGACGAACTGCGCGGTGATCTCATCGCCCCGGTCGGTGCCGACGCGCCACACCTCAGCGTCGCCGTCCCAGACGGTCGACGTCACCGTGGTCTGGAACATCGCCAGGTCGTAGAGCTCGTACTTGCGAGCGATCATCTGGCAGTACTCGTAGATCTCGTCGCCGGTGGCGTAGTGCCGCGTCGGCACGTAGCCGGTCTCGTCCAGCAGGGGCAGGTAGTCGTACGAGACGACATCGCAGGCCACGCCCGGGTACCGATTCCAGTACCAGGTGCCGCCGACGTCGGCGCCGCGCTCGACTATGCGGATGCTCTCGACACCCTTCTGACGCAGCCGGGCTGAGGTCAGCAGTGCCGAGAACCCGCCCCCGATGAACAGCACCTCGACCTCGTCGCGCACGGGCGGGCGCTCGACGCGCTCGGTCGCATACGGATCCTCCTCGTAGCGGGCGAAATCGCCGACGAACTCGGATGTGTAGATCTGCGTGCCGGGAGGCCGGTAGCTCAGCCGCAGATCGCGTTCCTCAGCGAATCGCGCCTTGATGTCGTCGTAGTACGACTGCGGCGGGCGCCCGTCGACGTCACGGGAATAGTCGAAGTTGAAAACGTTCTGCGGTTTCCCGGTCTTCTGCGCCACGTGTCACTCCCCGGTCGAAACCGACTCGTCCCGTACACCGAGACCGGATCAGGCTAGGGCAACACTGTCATGCGGGTCAGTCGACGCTGGCGCCCTCGGCCCGTGCTGACTGCGCATCGTCGAGGCGGTCGAGCACGTCGGCATCGTCGTCGGCGTCGCCATCTGCGCCGATGCCGAGCGTCGCACGGATCCGGCCGTCGATCTCGACCGTGACCTCGGGATTCGCGATCAGGAACTTTTTGGCGTTCTCGCGGCCCTGACCCAGCTGCTCGCCCTCGTAGGTGTACCAAGCACCCGACTTCTTCACGATGCCGTGCTCGACCCCCACGTCGAGCAGCGAGCCCTCACGGCTGATGCCCTGCCCGTACATGATGTCGAACTCGGCCTGCCGGAAAGGCGGCGCCACCTTGTTCTTGACGACCTTGACGCGGGTACGACCGCCCACCACCTCGCCCTCGACCTTGATGGCCTCGATGCGACGGATGTCGATCCGCACGGACGAGTAGAACTTCAGCGCCCGGCCGCCCGAGGTGGTCTCGGGGCTGCCGAACATCACGCCGATCTTCTCTCGAAGCTGGTTGATGAACACGCAGATCGTCTTGGTCTTGTTCAGGTTGGCGGTGAGCTTGCGCAGCGCCTGGGACATGAGGCGCGCCTGCAGGCCGACATGGGTGTCGCCCATCTCGCCCTCGATCTCGGCTCGCGGCGTGAGCGCCGCCACCGAGTCGACGACCACGACATCGATGGCACCCGAGCGGATGAGCATGTCGGTGATCTCGAGCGCCTGCTCGCCCGTGTCGGGCTGGGAGATCAGCAGCTCGTCGACATCGACGCCGATGTTCTTCGCGTACACCGGATCCATCGCATGCTCAGCGTCGACATACGCGCACACGCCGCCGGTGCGCTGCGCCTCGGCCACCAGGTGCATGGCAAGCGTGGACTTGCCCGATGCCTCCGGGCCGTACACCTCCACCACCCGGCCGCGGGGAAAGCCCCCGATGCCGAGCGCCAAGTCGATCGCGAGGCTGCCCGAGGAGATCGCCTCGACCGCCATGTGGTGCTTCTCGCCCATCTTCATCACGGAGCCGTCGCCGAACTGGCGCCGGATCTGCGTGAGCGTCATGTCGAGTGCTCGGTCTCGTTCTGTGTCCTGCTGACTCATGTCGTCCTCCTCGGACTCCCGTTCGGCCGCACCCGGTGTGCGATGCCGTCTCGGGGCACCGTAGGAGCGGGGTGTGACAACTCACGGGTGAATTTCTGCCGGCCCGTAATGACAGCAATGTAGTTCCGAACATCAGTTCGTGTCAAGGCAAGGCGGGCACAGTGGCCCAGCCATGTGGCACGCTGCGCCCCATGAGCCCCCCTGCTGAGAAATCCACTGCAATGACCGACGGCGACTTCGAGCTGCTGCACATCGAGCGCGACGCGGGCGTCGTGTTCGCCACCATTGACGCCCCGCCGATCAACGTGATGACACCGGTGCTGTTCCGCGAGCTCGCGAAGTTCAGCGTTCACGTCGCCGATGACGACTCGGTGCGAGTGGTGGTGCTGCGCAGCGACAACCCGGACTTCTTCATCGCCCACTTCGACGTGACGGCGATTTTGGGCTACCCGACCGACGGTCCCGCCGAGCGGCCCACAGAACACGTCGGGTTCCACGCCATGTGCGAGACGTACCGCACGATGCCCAAGGCCACCATTGTCGAGATCGGCGGGCGGGTCGGCGGCGGCGGCAGCGAGCTGTCGATGTCGTGCGACATGCGCTTCGGCGCGCTCGGCCGCACCGTCATCAACCAGATGGAGGTGCCGATCGGCATCTTGCCCGGTGGCACCGGCACGCAGCGGCTGCCGCGCTTGGTCGGGCGCGGCCGCGCCATGGAGGTGATCCTCGGCGGTGTCGACCTCGATGCCCGCAGAGCCGAGCAGTGGGGCTACCTGAACCGGGCGCTGCCCGCCGACGAGCTGCGGCCCTTCGTGACCGATCTGGCATACCGCATTGCGAAGTTCCCGCCCCAAGCCGTCGCTCTGGCCAAGCAAGCCGTCAATGCGGCCGACGAGTTGCCGCTGCGCGAGGGCATGTTCGAGGAGCGGTACCTCTTCCAGCGGCTTCTGCGCACGCCGGAAGCGCAGCCTGCCATGGAGCAGTTCATTGAACTGGGCGGTCAGACGCGCGACGGCGAGATGCGGGTAGGCGATCTCGTCGCCGACATCAGCACCGACAACGGCACAGACGGCTGAATTCCATTCCTGTGGCAGGTGCCGCTCCCCCGCTCGCGAGCCAGCCTGAGCTGATCGACTCGTGGCGCGCCTGGCTGGTGGCGGTCGGCGCCGGCCTGTCGTGCGGCGTGGCCTTCGGCACCATCTACACGTTCGGCGCGTTCATCGAGTCGATGTCGGCCGAATTCGGCGCCGGCCAGGGCGGCACCTCGGTGATGATCGGGATCGCCACACTCCTGTTCTTCAGCACCGGAATCATCTCGGGTCCGCTGTTGCATCGGCTGGGGCCGCGACCGCTGCTCGCAGTGGGCGGGGCGATGTTCGTCGCCGGCTTGGTCCTGACGTCGTCGGTCTCGCAGCTCTGGCACGGCTACGTCGTTTACGGCATCGGCTGCGGATTCGGGGCCGGCCTGTTCGTCTCACCGCTGTTCGCGACCGCTGCGTCGTGGTTTCTGCGGAACCGGGCAGTGTCGCAGGGACTGGTCGCGACCGGGCCCGGCTTGGGCACCATGTTCCTGGTGCCGCTCGCCGAGCGCATGATCGAGAATCTGGGCTGGCGAGAAGCCTTCCGTTGGCTGGCCGTCATCGGAGCGATCACCTTCATCGTGTGCTTCGTGCTGGTGCGGCGCACGCCGATTGTCGCGACTGCTCATCCGCGCGAGCACGTTCGCCGCGTCTGCCGGACGAAGGCGTTCTGGCTCTTGACGATCGGCTCCGCGCTGTTCGCGGTGCCGGTGATCGGCTCGCTCGCCGCCATCATCCCCTTCGCCCGCTCGGTCGGCATCAGCGCCAGCGCGGCTGCGTGGTTGCTCTCGGTCGTCGGCGGTGCGAGCATCGTCGGTCGCCTGCTGCTGACCAGTTTCGCCCGGGCCCTCGGATCGGTGCGCTTGCTGACGATCTCGTTCGGGATGCTGCCGGTCGCGTACGTGATCTGGTTCCTCGCATCCGACCGCTACTGGCAGATCGTGGTATTCGCCGTGTTGCTGGGCGTCGGTTACGGCGGTTTCGTCGCGCTGCAGGGTGATGTCACGCCGCACCTGTTCGGCGTAGCCGGCATCGGGTCAGTGCTGGGCCGCCTGTTTTTCTGCTACGGCATCGGCAGCATGGTGGGCCCGATCCTGATGCTCACGATGCACGAGCAAACCGGCGGGACGCTCGTGCCCATCGCCGTCGTGGCAGTGTTCGCCTTGGCAGGAACGCTGGTCATCTCGAGGCTCACCCGCGACCCGGTGCCGCTCGGTCCTCCCGATGGCCCGCCGGCAAAGCGCTCGCCTGTGCAACTGTCGCCTCCCAGCGTCTGGATGCCGGTTCCGGCGAACGGCCCCATCGGCCGCTGAAGGCGGGCAGCGGGCGCTGCTCGGCTCTATCGTCGTGCGCCGTGGAACGCCCACTCGAAGACGTGCTCGTGCTGGATCTGACCCGCGCTGTCGCGGGGCCGATCACCGGTCGCTTGCTGGCCGATCTGGGCGCCCGCGTGGTGAAGATCGAACCTCCCGATGCCGACCTCACCAGGTTCATCGTTCCCAACGTCGACGGATTCTCGCCCTACTTCGCCCAATTCAACGTCGGCAAGGAATGCGTTTCGCTTGACCTCACCCGGCCCGCCGGCCGCGATGTGCTGCTGTCGATGGTCCCCAAGGCCGACATCGTGCTGGAGAACTACCGACCGGGAGTGCTCGACAAGCTGGGGCTGGGTTACGACGTGCTCAGCGAGATCAACCCCGGCATCATCGTGGCGTCGGTGTCGGGCTGGGGGCACGGCAACAGTCGCAGCGGCCGGGGAGCGTTCGCGTCGGTGCTGCACGCCGAGGCCGGCGTGACCGAGATGGTCTCCCGGCGGCGGGGCGGCGACGCCTACCGCAACGACCCGATGTCGCACGCCGACACCTACACCGGGCTGCATGCATTGGGGGCCGTCCTGGCGGCGCTGCACATGCGCGTGCGGACCGGGCGCGGCCAAACCGTCGAGGTATCCATGGCCGAGAGCACGCTCATGTGCAACGACCAGGCCGCGACCGACCTGACCGGCCTGGATCCGCAGATCGGATTCAAGGGCGGGCAGAACTGGGCCGCGGTCTACCCATTGTCGAATGGCCGCCACGTCACGGTGACGCTCGATCTGACGGCCAACTTCGGCTTCAAGGTGATCGCGGCAGCGATGGACCGGCCGGAGCTGCGCGACGACCCGCGTTTTGCGCGCATCGAGGATCGTGTGCTGCATCGCGACGAGATCGAAGCCATCTTCGGCGAGTGGGTGAGCCAATTCGACAGCGCCGAAGCGGTCGAGGTTGCAATCGGCGTGAAGTCGGTGATGGCAGCAGAAGTGCGCACCGTGGCCGAGCTTGCCGCAACCGAGTGGGCCGAAGAACGCGGTGCATTCGTGGACATCGTGGGGGGCGAGGCCGCCGCGCCGATGACCGTCCCGCAGTCGCCTTGGCGATTCAGGGAGGCCGATGGTGGTCTGGCGCCCGGCGCCGTTGCCGGTGACCGGGGTCAGCACAATCGCGAAGTGCTGCGCGAGCTCGCTGGCCTCGACGACGGGGCGATCGATGCGCTCGAAGGCGAGGGCATCGTCTCAGCCGGCGTCGAGATCCTGTCGATACGGCGAGATCGTCGGCAAGACACTCCATGCGCCTTCGCTGAGGCGTCCTGTTCCCTAGGTCGCGCTGCTCCAAGGGCGTTCGTTCGTAACACCTTTGCTGCGCTGCCTACTGGCGCAGCTGGTCAGGAAACCGCGAGATGTTGGAGCCGAGGGTGGATAGCGATGCCGGTGCCGCCCGGGTGCGCCGTCATAACGCCAATCTGGCTGTATGGGCGCGCGCATTGGGCCTTCCGAACCCAGACTCAGCCGCCGCACGAGGACGAGTGTCGAAGGCTTGGCGCCGACTCGCCGAGCGCAGCTTGGTCGAGAGAAGCCGTCGTAACAGATATGCGGTTGTCAGTTTGCTCCGCTCACAGCACCATTGGCACCATCGGGGCTGACTGCTGAGAACCGGTACACGCTGAGACCCCCGTTTGGTCCTCATGGCATTTCGAGCAGCGCAACGAGTCGAAGTCGATGACCAGCCATGCCTTCATCGACGAATCAGTTCGCGGCCCGAACTACTGCCTCTGCGCCACGCTGGTGCCGGGGCACCGACTCGCAGCGGCGCGCTCGCACATGCGGTCTCTACTGATCTCAGGCCAACGGCGCCTGCATTTTGCCTCGGACCCGAATTTGGCGGGTTGGCGGTTGTGTTCCGTGTCAGGGTTCTTGAGACAGGGTTTTGTTTGTCCCTGATCTGAAGGAGAACTCGATGGGCCGTCCGCCGGTGAAGTCCGTGGAGGACAAGACCAGGATCGTGTTGGCGGTGCTGCGGGGAAGGTCGGGCTGGGGATGAGCGGTCCTGTCCCCGCCCGCGTCGACGGGGCCGCCAAGGGGGTGCTTTTGGGCCTGATAGACGACGCCATCGCGGCAGGCTGGACCCACGGCCGTGCCTGTGCGGTGCTCGGCTTGGATCGGCGCAGGGCGTGGCGCTGG
>NZ_JAPYOK010000124.1:0-4279 GCF_028283155.1 Candidatus Poriferisodalis multihospitum
CAGGCGGCGCTGCGCATCGACCGCATCTTCGGGTGTCAGCCGCATCTGGGTGCCGTCATAGGTCGAACGGAAGGTCACGCCTTCGTCGTCCACCTTGGACTTCGCATCCTGAGGAGAACTCTCTGGGCGGCGGCCGGGCTCACTAGCGCCACCGGGACGGCGGCCGGGCCGATCTGCGCCGCCGGGACGGCGGCCGAGCGACATGATCTGGAAGCCACCCGAATCCGTCAGGAAATGGCCGCCCCAGCCGGAAAAGGAGTGCAGCCCGCCGAGCGCTTCCACCACGTCGATTCCGGGCCGCGCCAGCAGGTGATACGTGTTGGCCAGCACGACCTCGAGACCGAGATGCTCGTAGTCGGTGGCATCGAGATGGATCACGGCGCCACGGGTTCCCACGGGCATGAACACCGGCGTCTGAAACGTCCCACGGGCCGTCGTGACCTGTCCCCGTCGGGCTGAGCCGTCAGTCGCCAGCAGTTCGAGCACCAGCGGGCTGTTCGCAACGCTCATCTCGCTGGCCTCATGAGGGCGGTGTCCGCCGGAGCAGCATCGCATCGCCGAAGGACAGAAAGCGATAGCCCTTCGCAAGCGCCGTCTCGTACAGATCGCGCCAGCGCGGCCCGATGAACGCGTCGATGAGCAGCAACAGCGACGATCGGGGCATGTGGAAGTTGGTGAGCATCGCATCGACCAGCAGGAACTCAGCACCCCGCCGCAGGAAGAGATCGGTGCCGCCGCAGACATCGGTTGTGCCCGCAGCGGGCCCCGGGCGTTGTCGTTGGCGGGCCGCGGCCTCCAGTGCGCGCACGGTGGTGGTGCCGACCGCAACGACGCATTCGGCAGCAGCGCAGGCGGCGAGCGTCTGTGCGGACACCCGGTAGTGCTCGGTGTGCATTTCGTGCTCGTCGGCGTGCTCGGCGGTCACTGGCGCGAACGTGGCCAGGCCGACGGTCAAGTCCACGGTCGCGATGCCGACGCCGTTCGAGCGCAGCGCTTCCAGCACGCGTGCGGTCAGGTGAAGCCCTGCCGTCGGCGCCGCCGCCGAGCCGTCCGAGCGGGCGTAGACGGTCTGGTAGCGATCCGCCAGCGCCGCTCGAGCCGCATCACTGTCGGCTGCATCGACACCGAGGCGCTGGGCGATGGCACCCCGAGCCTTGTCCGGGTCGATGTAGGGCGGCAGCGGCGCCTCCCCAGCCCGTTCGAGCAGTCGGGCCTGCGACACATCGGCGAGCGACGTCTCACCGACAAGCACATGCACGGCTCGGCGCTGCCGGTCCAGACGCTCGCCCACCACCACTCGCACGGTCGGGTCCCGCTCGGAGACCAGCACCGTTCCGTCCGCAATCCGCCGTGACGGTCGCACCAGCGCCGCCCAGAGCCGGTTGTCGTCGGGATCGGCAATCCGGTGAGCCGAACCAAACTCCACTGCGAGCGGTTCGAGCAGCAGTACTTCGGCCGCGCCGCCAGAGCGTTTGCGGAGGGGCAGGCGGGCAGGCATCACCCGCGTCTCGTTGACCACCAGCAGATCCCCGGGGCCGAGCAGGGATGGGAGATCGGTCACCTGCCGGTGTTCAGGCGCTCGGCACGGCCCCGGGTCAACCAGCAGCCGGGCCGAGTCGCGTGGGTCGGCGGGCACGTGCGCGATTGCCGATGACGGCAGCTCGTAGTCGAACTCGTCCATCGACAGCCGCGGCGTGCTCACCACGCTGTGTCGTCGATCTCGACCGGCGCGCCTGCGGGTGACTCGGTGGCTGAATCGGTCGATGAAGCCGATGCGTCGAACAACGAGATCTCGGCCTCTGCACCGGGCACGCTGCCGGAGTCGTCTGTCGCGGGCGGAGCCTCGACGCCGAGATGCGCGTAGGCCGCGGCAGTGGCGATGCGGCCCCGCGGCGTGCGCTGCAGCAGCCCGCGCTGGATCAGGAAGGGCTCGTACACGTCCTCCACAGTCTCGGTCTGCTCGCCGATGGAGATCGCCAGTGTGGACAGCCCCAACGGCCGCCCAGCATGGGTGACAGCGAGAGCGTCGAGAATTGCCCGGTCGACCTTGTCGAGGCCGAGTTCGTCGACGCCGAATGCGGCGAGCCCCTCCTGCGCCACCGCCACGTCGACGGCGCCGCTGGCGCGCACCTCGGCGAAGTCGCGCACCCGGCGCAACAGCCGGTTGGCGATCCGCGGCGTACCCCGGCTGCGCGACGCGATCTCCGCGGCCCCCTCGGCATCGATGTCCACACCCAGGATCCCGGCCGCACGAGCCACGATCGCCTCGAGATCGTCCGTGGAGTAGTAGTCGAGGCGCTCGACCAAGCCGAAGCGGTCTCGCAGGGGCCCCGAGATCAACCCGGTGCGGGTGGTGGCGCCGACCAGGGTGAACCGGGGCAGCTCGAATCTGATCGAGCGCGCTGCTGGCCCCTTGCCCAACACGATGTCGATCGCGAAGTCCTCCATGGCCGGGTACAGCACTTCCTCGACCACCTTGGGCAGGCGGTGGATCTCGTCGATGAACAGCACATCGCCGTCAGCCAGGTTGGTGAGGATTGCCGCGAGGTCTCCGGCTCGCTCCACTGCCGGACCCGATGTCAGATGCAGCGCCGCGTTCAGCTCGGCGGCGATAATGCCGGCCAGCGTGGTCTTGCCCAACCCCGGCGGGCCGGCGAACAGCAGATGGTCAGGCGTTTGGCCCCGGGCCAGCGCAGCCCGCAGCGTGATGGCCACGTGCTCTCGCACCTCGGGCTGGCCGACGAACTCCTCCAGCGACCGCGGTCGCAGCGAGGCTTCGGCATCGCCGTCGTCGGCCGCCGAGCTGGCCGGGTCGGTGACCTCGCTGCGGCCCGGTTCTGACACCCCCGATTCGTCGCGCCGGTAGCCCTCGCTGCGGGCTCCCCCAGCGCTCATCGCGGACCGAGCTCCCGCAGTGCCACACGCAGCAGTGCACCAGTGTCGGCATCGCCGTCGCGTGCTGCCTCGATCGTGACGGCGGCCATGGCGTCGCGTATCTCGGCCGGAGCGAAGCCCATCTGGCTCAGCGCGGCTCGCACTTCCGCTACTGCAGATCCAGCGCCGTCGCCAGCCGCCGCCGCAGCGGCAGCGCCGGCAGTCTCAGGCGTGCCGAGCCGCGACTTCAGGTCAAGCACCATCCGCTTGGATGTCTTGGCGCCGATGCCGGGCACCAGCTCCAGCGCCGCTGCGTCGTCGGCGGCCACTGCGCGCCGCAGCTCGTCGGGCGGCAAGTGCGAGAGCACGGCAAGCGCCAGCGCGGGACCCACACCGTGCGCGCTGAGCAGGGCCTCGAAACAGCGCCGCTCGTCGAGCTCGGCGAATCCGTACAGGTCGGAAGTGTCCTCGCGCACGAGATGGTGGACGTACACGAAGCACTCGTCGCCCACCGGTCCGGCGCCAGCCAGCGCGGACGGCGCGACGACAACGCGATACCCCACCCCGCCGGCCTCGATCAGCAGCTCGCCGCCGGGATCCTTGTCGAGCAGGCGCCCGCGCACTGAGCCGATCACGGCGTGGGTGCCGCTGCGCCCGAAGCGGGCAGCAGCACGCGCGCCCGGGCATGGGTTGCCGCCCCGTGCCAGGAAGCCTGGGACAGGTGACACAGCGCGACCGCAGCCGCGTCGGCGGCATCGGCTGGCTCAGGCGGCCCCGGCAGCGCGAGCAGCTCGCCGACCATGCGCTTCATTTGGTCCTTGTCGGCCCCGCCCCAGCCCGCAACCGCCTGCTTGACCTGGGTCGGCGTGTATTCGACCACCTCCAGCTCTCCAGCGGCTGCTACTGCCATGGCGAGTCCGGCCACTTGCGCGACTCCCATCGCAGTGCGCGCATTCGCCTGGAAGAAGACTCGCTCCACGGCCACCACCGAGGGCTGGAATTCGGAGATGAGGGCCTGCAGCTCGTGCATCTGCGTGGCCAGGCGCGCTGCGTGCGGCTCGTCGGCATCAGTGCGGATGACGCCCAGGGCGACCGCTTCGGTGCGAGCCCGCTGTGCCCCCGAGCCCGCAATCTGCTCCACCACGCCGTACCCGCAGCGCGACAATCCCGGGTCGATCCCCAATACGAACATCAGTACGAACCGTAGCCTTTGACACCGTCCGAGCCGGGTATGCGTGACACGGCTCCGCCCTAGCCGGCGATCGCCTCCAGCAGCGAATCGCTGATGTCGAAATTGGCGTACACGCCCTGCACATCGTCGTGTTCGTCGAGCGCGTCGAGCACCGCCATCACCTGCTTGGCCTCCGACACGCTGGTCAGCTCGATCAGGTTCTGCGGCGCATAG
>NZ_JAPYOK010000125.1:0-34076 GCF_028283155.1 Candidatus Poriferisodalis multihospitum
CTTGATTGCGGTTCTGATTCCGATCGGAGGAGCCGGTGCTGCGACGTGCTCGCTTGCGCGCATCGACAACTCGTTCTTCCGATGAGCGAGTCCGGCGGATCGTGGGAGACTCAGAAGGTTCCGGTACCGCAGCCGCCGGTGCGCTTTCGCCCGACGAGTTCTGCGAGCCCTCGCGTCGCTCTGCACGGCGGCGCTCACGCTCCGCACGGCGCTCCGCTTCAGCATCAAGGGCCTTGCGCGAGCGCTGATTCGGCACCTGGCGAGGCGGCTCTGGTTCCGGAACCTCCTCGGCCTCGATGACGTCGTCAGCGGATTCGGCGCCGACGAGCGGCTGCGGCGGTTTCATCGTGGCGTGAATGAAGGCCTGGGTCAGCATCCGGTAGATGCTGGACACGATGAAGTAGGGCACCAGCGCCGCCGGCACGAAGAAACTGAAGACCGGCAGCATGAACGGCAGGTACTTCATCATGATTTCCATCTGGCGATTCGGCATGGCCGCGTTGCCGCGCCGCCGCGCCATCTGGCGCTGCTGGAGCCAAGCCAGCAGGAAAGTGACGGCGATGAGTCCCAAGTACGGCAGCCCGTCGACGAAGTTGGCCTGAACCACGTCCCTTGCCACCTTCGACAAGTCCATGCCCAAGGACCGCATCTCGCCACCCGCAGCAACGATGTCCTCGTACATCTGCGAATCAGGACTCAGATTCCGGGGGAATGGATTGTCGACGGGATTGTCGTCGGGTATCCGCAGGTTCCAGATGACCCGGTACAGCACGATGAAGATCGGAATCTGCACCAAGTTCGGCAAGCAGCCGCCCAAGGGGCTCACCCCGTGGGACTGGTACAGCCTCATCATTTCTTCGTTGAGCTTCTGGCGGTCGCTGCCATGCCGCTTGCGGAGCGCGGCCATCTCCGGCTGCAGTGCCTGCATCTTGGTCATCGAGCGAGCGCCCCGCAGGGTGAGCGGGGTGAACAGCAGCATGATCGCCAGGGTCAGCATGCAGATGGCGAAGGTGTAGTCAGGCACCAACGAGTAGAACCACGCCATGACGGCGGCGATGCCGTCGAATATCGGATCAGCCCAGTCGAACATCAGTGCTCCAGGAGTCCCGTCGTTGCGACCGCACGGTGACCTCGACGGAGGTGATCACCCGTCTCCGGTACCGGGTCGTAGCCCCATCCGCCCCAGGGATGGCAGCGGCAGATGCGGCGGAGGGCCAGCCAGCCGCCACGTGCCGCTCCCCATGTCCGCAGGGCGTCCAGCGCATACTGCGAGCACGTCGGATCGAAGCGGCACGACGGCAGCCGCGAGCGGGGGAGTGCTCGATAGAGCTTCACGGCGGCGATCAGCGTCCGAGTAAGGGGCCCCGAGGTCATGGCCGGTTGTTCCCCCGGTTGCTCAAGGCGTCCGCGGCCAGCAGCAACCGCGTCAGCTCGGCTCGAGCCCGCTGGTAGGTCACCGCCGACGCCGCCAAGCGCACGCCGACCAGGTAACGGCCGGGCGCCAGGTCGGCGGCGTGCTCGCGAAAGAGCGCTCTCAGACGCCGGCGGGCTCGATTGCGCTGCACTGCAGTTCCCCGGCGGCGGCTGAGCGAGAATGCCACGCGCGGCCCCCCCAGACCGCGGTCGGCCGCGAACGTCATCCACAGCAGCTCGCTGTCGAATCGACGACCGCGGCGCAGTGCTGCGAAATCGGCCCTGCTGCGGCACGAATCGATCAGGCGCTCAGCCGTTGCCGGCCCTTGCGTCGGCGAGCGTTCACAATCGCCCGTCCCGCACGGGTGGACATGCGATGTCGGAAGCCGTGGCGGCGGGCCCGTCTGCGGTTATGGGGTTGGTACGTGCGCTTCACGCTGCAGCCTCCTGGAGGTTCAGGCCGCGGGCAGGTCCGCGAAATGCGGTGCGGCGGCCGGAGCGTGCCCGGGTGTCGACCCGAGAGCATGAACAGCCTACGGGTGCCGATCCCTTCCGATGCGCGCAGAGGCGAGCTCGCAGGCGAAGCCGTGGCGCGGGCGGCGCGCGCGAAGACGCGCGACGCCCACGCACGGAGCCGTGTCGCAGGTGCCTGATATCGGCCACGACGCGCGTCGCCGGGACAGCGAATTTCCCTGTCATCCGCTTGTTTTGCGGGCGTTATGGGTCTGTCGCTGAACTGTTGCGTTCCCGTCGACTCGAGCACCTCACGGGTGCGCAAAGACGCGCTTGCAGCAGTGACAGCGCGGCCATAGGTTCCGACCACCGGGTGCCGCTTGGTGGCTCGCAGGCGAACAACAGGTTCCGCGGGCACACGACGGACAGAGGCGAACGAGGTTGTCGTGGTGAGTTCTCCGCAGGCAGGTGCCGCAGCACACGAACCTGAGGATCATCGCCACATCCCCCAATCGCCAGAATTCCAGTCTCCCGAGTCGCCATCACCAGAGCCGTCGGCGGCTGCCCATGTGACGCCGGACACGGCGCCTCCACTGCCCGAGGGCGCCCGCGCGAACACCGATGAGCTGTGGTCGCAGTGCCGCGACATTTTGCGGGCCACCGTGTCCGACGCGCTCTGGCTGGGCTACTTCCGCCACCTGCAGGCACTGCACATCGACAGCGAGCTCGCCGTATTGATCGCGCCGAGCAACATGATCCGCGATCGCATCCAGCGGCGGTACATCCCGATGCTCCACGCCGCCTTCGAACAACTGCCTGTTCGCCCGCAGACCTACGAGATCGAGACCCGCCCCGAGCTTGGCGATCTCGACAGCGCCAACGGCGCAGATGCAGATCCTCACGACGTGGATGCAACACCTGACGGTGACGCTGCGAGCCCGGGCGATGGCGAGGCCTGGCACCCCGCGACCGGTTCCGCCAACTCGCCGGCCCCTGCCGATAACACCATCACAACGACAGCGACGCCGACGCCCGATGCCAGCGCAACACCGCGGAGAGTGCCGGGCGTCGACATCACCAATCCCCGCTACACCTTCGAGAGCTTCGTCACCGGCAGCAGCAACCGGTTTGCACAAGCGGCGGCCCTTGCGGTTGCTGAGACTCCCGGCATCGCCTACAACCCCCTGTTCATTCACGGCGGCACCGGCCTCGGCAAGACCCATCTGCTGCAGGCGATCGTGAACTTCCTCGGCGTCACCCTGCCCGAGCATCGTGTCCGGTACGTCTCTACGGAGACATTCCTCTCAGAGTTCATCGAAGCCATCCGCACGAACACGACGCCGGCGTTCAAGAGGCGCTACCGCGAACTCGACGTGCTGCTGCTCGATGACATCCAGTTCATGGAAGGCAAGGAAGGCCTGCAGGAGGAGCTGTTCCACACGTTCAACTCGCTGCACGTGGCTGGTCGTCAGATCGTGATCTCCTCTGATCGCCCGCCTCGCAGCATCTCCACACTGTCGGATCGGTTGCGCAGCCGGTTCGAATGGGGCCTGATCACGGACATCCAGCCACCTGATCTCGAAACCCGAGTGGCCATCCTGCGCAAGAAAACCGAGCACGGCCATGTGCCCGATGAAGTGCTGGAGCACATCGCGCACCTCATCACCAACAACATCCGCGAGCTTGAGGGCGCACTGGTGCGCGTCACCGCGTACGCCAGCCTCACCCGCAGTCCCGTGACGCTGGAGATGGCACAGCAGATACTGAGCGATGTCCGTGAACCGCAGGAGACGCCCATCACCACCGACCGGATCCTGAACATGACCGCGGACATGTTCGGCTATGACGTGAGCGAGCTCACCAGCCAGCGCCGTCAGCAAGGCTTGGTCAACGCCCGTCAGATCAGCATGTATGTCATGCGGGAGCTCACTGACCTGAGCTACCCAGCGATTGCCAGCGTCTTCGGCGGCCGAGATCACACCACCGTGATGCACGCTGTCAAGAAGATCAACAGCCTGCTGCCTGCTGAACGCAAGGTGTACGACCAGGTTGCCCAGCTGATAGCGCGCGTCCGGGCTGCTTGACGCCGACCCGCCGAGTGCTGTCCGCTGTGCGGCTGGTGACTGGATCTAGGGTGTCTCCACACGCTGTGGACAATGAGTGGAAAAGTTCTCGACAAACCTCGGGAAAAGTCGGGCTTTTCCACGATCACGCTGGCTATGCGGAAATGGGAGGGTGAAGCTGTGGACGCGCAGGCAAGACTGTTGACAGGCTGCGTTGCGCTGATCTGCGATAACGGTCAGTCGTCCACAATTCACAGCCCCTACAGCTACTACCGAATAAGTCTCAATCTTCTCATTGAGGATGATCTGTCTCACCGGTCTTGTACGGCCAAGGAGAACCGCCCGTGAAACTGCGCATTGAACGAGATGCACTGGTCGACCAGCTGACTTTGGCAAGTCGCGGGGTCAACGTGCGCGGGGGCGGTTTGTTCGTGCTGACCGGGCTGCACCTGCGAGCTGACGGCGAGGGGCTCACGGTCACGGGCACCGATCTTGATCTCACCGTGCGTACGCAGCTGCGTACGCCAGTGGAGACGGAGGGCGAGACCGTGGTGCCGGCCCGGCTGTTGACCGATATCGCCCGAGCGTTGCCGCCAGGCGAAGTGGACATTCAGGTTGACGACGATGAGGTGCAGATCACCAGCGCACGAGCGCAATTCTCGGTGCGGACGCTGCCGACCGCCGATTTTCCCACCCTGCCACAGCCGACGGGCGACGATGTCACCGTGCCGGCTGGCGACTTGGCCCAAGCGTTTCGCCAAGTGGTCCGCGCAGCAAGTTCTGACGATGCCCGGCCGATCCTGACCGGGGTCCTCATGGCGGCCCGGGGCGACGGCTTGCGGCTGGTGGCCACCGACTCGTACCGCCTCGCCCTGCGGGACCTGCCCGAGGCACAGGTACTCGGCCCGGGGCAGCAAGTGCTCGTGCCGTCTCGGGCCTTGGAAGAGCTTGGCCGGATTCTCGATGCCAGCAAAGACGTAACCATGCGACTCGGAGAGCGCGAAGTCGCCTTTGAAGTCAGCGACGACGCTCAGTCGGCCCAGGTGACCTGCCGTCTCATCGCGGGCGACTTCCCCAGTTATGAACCGCTGATTCCTGACTCTCATGAGAACCGGCTCGAGGTGGACCGTGCTGCGTTGCTTGACGGTGCACGCCGGCTTCGCCTGCTGGCCCGCGACACCAATGCGCCGCTGCGGATGGAATTGCGGCCCGACAGCATCGAGCTGACAGTCATCAGCCAGGACGTCGGCAGCGCGAGCGAGGAAGTCGACGCCACTTATGACGGAGAGCAGACCACGGTCGCCTTCAATCCTGACTATCTCATCGAGGGACTCGACGCGGCTGGCGGTGACACTGTCGAGCTGGTGCGTCTCGATGCACTGAAGCCCGCTGTGCTGCGGACGCCCGGACAGGGAGAATTCCTGTATCTGTTGATGCCCGTTCGGGTGTCGTGATCATTGCCTGGCTGAGCATCGAAAATTTCCGGAATCACCGGTCCACGAAACTGTCGCTCGACGCAGAGCGGACGCTCGTGGTCGGGCCCAACGGACATGGCAAGACCAACCTGCTGGAAGGCGTCGCGTTGCTCGATGGCTCTGGTTCGTTCCGCGGGGCGAGTGCGGAGACACTCGTGCGCGCTGGCTGCGATCGGGCTTTCGTGCGTGCTGAGATTCGGCGAGCGCGTCGCACGCACCTGGTGGAGATAGAGATCGCGGCGGCCGGCCGATCTCGGGCGCAGGTGAATGGACAGCGAGTCCGATCACTGCGCGACCTCGCCGAAGTGGTCAGCGCGGTGGTGTTCTGTCCGGCTGACCTGTCGATCGCGGCGGGTGGACCGTCGGTGCGTCGCGAGCTGCTCGACAATGTGCTGACGAGCACTGATCGTGAGTACCGGACCACGCGGCGCGATTTCGAGCGAGTGCTGCGGCAGCGCAACAACCTTCTGAAGCAGGCCGGTCACCGCCCCGACGCCGAGGCTCTGGCAACGCTCGATGTCTGGGATGCACAGCTCGCGGAAGTCGGAGAGGCCATCGCACACCGGCGCGACGCCTTGTGCACGGCGTTGGTGTCTCCGGCTCAGGACGCGTATTGCCAGCTCGCCGGATGCGATGCGAGTCTGAGACTCTCCTATGCGGCCGAGTGGCGTGAGAGCGGCCTCGCGACCGCGCTGGCGCAGGCGCGCCCGGACGACCTGCGACGCGGCACCACCGCCATGGGCCCGCACCGGGATGACATGACGATCTGCCTGGACGGACTGCCGGCGCGCACTCACGCTTCACAAGGGGAACAGCGCAGCATTGCCTTGGCGCTGCGCCTGGCCCAGCACCGGTACACGTCGCAGATCAGCGGGATCGAGCCGATTGTGCTGCTGGACGATGTGTTCTCTGAACTCGACGAGGGACGGGCCCAACGTCTCGTCGGCTGCCTGCCTGTCGCACAGACGATCGTGACCTCGGCCACCGGCCACGTGCCCCCCGGAATCGAAGTCCACAGCCAAGTTCACATCCAAGACGGCGAGGTGATCTCAGGATGAAGAAACGCCGTCGCGCAACAGGCGGCCGAGAGCCGCGGTCGATCAGTGATTCGCTCAAAGCAGTCACGGCCGGATTCGGTTCACGGGGCCGCGCGATCGACCTCAACGAGCGCTGGGCCGAGGCTGTCGGCGAGGCCATCGCGGCGCACTCGCAGCCCGAGAGGCTCGAAGCAGGCCGGCTCACCGTCGTCGTGGACGATCCTGCCTGGGCGACCGAATTGCGTCGCCGTCGGCACTGACAGCACCGTTTCCGGCGACTACAACGCCGACGCGATCACGGTGCTCGAGGGTCTTGAGCCGGTCCGTGAACGTCCCGGGATGTTCATCGGCTCGACCGGCCCCGGGGGCCTCCACCATCTCGTCTATGAGGTGGTCGACAACGCCGTCGACGAGGCCATGGCAGGCCACTGCAGCTCCATCGAAATCACCCTGCGCGCTGACGGTACGTGCAGCGTCACCGACGACGGTCGCGGCATCCCCGTCGAGGCCCATCCGCAGTACCCCGACAAGTCGGCCGCCGAAGTTGTCCTGACCGTGCTGCACGCTGGCGGCAAGTTCGGCGGCACCGGGTACAAGGTGTCCGGCGGGCTGCACGGCGTCGGTGTGTCCGTAGTGAACGCTCTGTCGTCCGAACTGGAAGCTGTCATCGACCGGGACGGCCGCCGCTGGAAGCTGCAGTTCTGCAACGGCGGCGAACCGGTCGGCGAGCTGACCGACACTGGCCCGTCGCCCGAGAGCAGCACCGGCACCACCATTACGTTCAAGCCCGATCCGACGGTGTTCGATCACGTCGAGTTCCGGGCCCAGACGCTGACCGAGCGGTTGCAGATGATGGCGTTTCTCAACGCCGGCCTGTGCATCGGCTTCACCGACGAGCGGCGACCCAAACCGGTCCGCCACGAGTTCTGTTACCCAGGCGGCATCCGCGACTTCGTCCGCCATCTCAATGAGTCGTCCGAAGCACTGTTCGACGAAGTTGGATTCCTCTCGGCCGCCGAAGACGGCGACGAGGTGGAGATCGCCTTCCAGTGGAACACCGGCTTCAACACCGATGGCATCCACAGTTTCGCCAACGGCATCAACACGGTCGAGGGCGGCATGCATGCCGAGGGTTTCCGCTCGGCACTGACGTCCGCGATGAACAACTACGCCCGTGATCGCAAGATGCTGCGCCCCGACGACGACAACCTTCAGGGCGATGACATCCGCGAGGGCCTCACCGCGGTGGTGAGCGTCCGCTTGGAAGCACCGCAGTTCGAAGGTCAGACCAAGGCAAAGCTGGGCAACACCGCTATGCGCAGCCTCGTTCAGAAGGCCGCCTACAGCGGGCTCAGCGAATGGCTCGAAGAACATCCGACCGAGGCCAAGCTGGTGACCGGCAAGGCCATCGATGCTCGCCGGGCACGCATCGCCGCGCAGAAGGCGCGCAATACGGTGCGCAAGTCGGCCCTGGGGGGCGCTGGCCTGCCTGGCAAGCTCACCGACTGCTCCTCAGGCGATCCTGAAGAGGCCGAGCTGTACATCGTGGAGGGCGACTCGGCCGGGGGATCAGCCAAGGAGGCGCGCGACCCCGCGACCATGGCGATCTTGCCGATCCGGGGAAAGATCCTCAACGTTCAGCGAAGCCGTCCCGAGCGCATCTTTGACAACAACGAGATCAGCGCGCTGATCTCAGCGATCGGTGCCGGCGTCGATGGCGCGACCGGCGAGAACGGTTTCGACGACGCCAAGATCCGCTACCACAAGGTGATCCTGCTGTGCGATGCCGATGTCGACGGCAGCCATATCCGGACGCTGCTGCTGACGTTCTTCTTTCATCGGATGCGCAAGCTGCTCTCGGGCGGCTATGTGTACATCGCCCAGCCGCCGCTGTACTCCACCAAGGTCGGCACCGAGACGGTGTATCTCAAGGACGACCGGGCCAAAGACGCCTTCCTGTCGGACCGGCCCAACCACCGCAACGAGTTCCAACGCCTCAAGGGTCTCGGCGAGATGGATGCTGCCGAACTCTGGGAGACCACCATGGACCCGGCTCGACGGACTTTGCTGCGCGTCTCACTTGAAGAGGCCGTCACAGCTGACCGCATCTTCAGCGTTCTCATGGGCGACGACGTGGATGCCCGCCGGGGCTTCATCCAGGACAACGCCAGCGACGTTCGCTTCCTCGACGTCTGATCGTGGCAGGCAGACGGATCCGGCTGGAAGCGCCATGAGCGACGGCGAACCCGACACCAGCCCTGGCTCGCCTGACGAGGGCGGCGCCATCGGAATTGTGGACGTCGAGATCCAGACCGAGATGGAGCAGTCGTTTCTGGACTACGCCATGTCGGTCATCACCTCGCGGGCGCTGCCCGATGCGCGAGACGGCCTGAAGCCGGTGCACCGCCGGATCCTGTGGTCGATGTTCGACACCGGCCTGCGGCCGGACCGGCCCCACAAGAAATGCGCCACGGTGGTCGGCGATGTCATTGCCAACTACCACCCTCACGGCGACGGATCGATCTACGACGCGCTCGTGCGGATGGGTCAGTCGTTCAGCTTGGCCAACACCTTGATCGATCCGCATGGCAACTTCGGCTCGCCGTCGGACCCGCCTGCTGCCTACCGCTATACCGAGTGCCGCCTGACCGACCTGGCCATGACCATGGCCGAGAGCATCGATGAGCAGACGGTGGACTTCGCTGCGAACTTCGACGGCTCCCGCACCGAACCGATGGTGATGCCGTCGCGGTTCCCGAACCTGCTCGTCAATGGCAGCCAAGGCATCGCGGTGGGCATGGCCACCAACATCCCCACGCACAACCTCGGCGAGATCATCGACGCCACGATTCACCTCATCGGGAATCCCGAGGCCTCCGTTGAGGAATTGATGGAGTTCGTGCACGGGCCCGACTTCCCGACTGGCGGGCGGATGCTCGGCCGGTCCGGCGCCCGCGAAGCCATGGCAACCGGGCGCGGCTCAGTGAAGCTGCGGGCCCGAGCCGAGATCATCGAGAACGGCAAGCGGCCGAGCATCGTGGTCACCGAGATCCCGTACCAGACCTCCATCGAGAACATCGAGCGCAAGATCGCCGATGCGGTGAACCGCAAGGTCATCGAGGGCGTCACTGCGCTGCGCAACGAATCCGCACGGGGTGAGATGCGGTTCGTCATCGAGCTGCGACCGTCGGCGCCGGCGAACGTGGTGCTCAACAACCTGTGGAAGCACACGCCGCTGCAGTCCAGCTTTGCCGTGAACATGGTGGCGCTGGTCGACGGGGTGCCCCGCACGCTCAATCTCAGGGATGCCTTGGTCGCGTATGTCGACCACCAGATCGAGGTGGTGACGCGGCGCAGCCAGCACCGGCTGGACGAAGCCAGGGCGAGAGCGCACATCGTGGAGGGCCTGCTGCGTGCGCTCGACCTGATCGACGAGATCATTGCCCTGATCCGCGCCAGCGACGACCGCGCCGCGGCACTGGCGAGGCTCTGCGACGAGCCGATGTCGTTCAGCGCGGAACAGGCCAATCACATTCTCGACATGCAGCTGAGCCGCCTGACCCGGCTGGGGGTGACGACGGCCGGCTGCGGCAGGTCATCATCGATGAGCTGAGCGCGCTGCGCGACGAGCACCAGACGCCACGACGCACCGAGATCGTCACCGACCCCGGCGAGATGGATGCGGAAGATCTCATCGAGGACGAGCCATTGGTGGTGACGCTGACGCGTGAGGGATACGTGAAGGCAACGTCGCCTGACGTGTTCCGCACGCAGGGACGGGGCGGTCGTGGCGTACAGGGCGCACGGCTCAAGGACGACGACGTGGTGGTGCGGGTGGTGCTGACCACCGCGCATGCCTGGCTGCTGTGTTTCACCAACCGCGGCCGCGTACACCGGTTGAAGGCGTACGAGGTGCCGTTGACCAACCGCACCGCACGGGGTACGGCGCTGGTGAACCTGCTGCAGCTCGCGGCCGACGAACGAGTAGAGGCCGTGGTGGAAGCGCGGGAATTCCCGTCGGATCGATACCTGATGTTCGTGACCCGCAACGGGCAAGCGAAGAAGACTTCGCTGCGTGACTACGAAAACATCCGCTCGAACGGCTTGATCGCGCTGAGCCTGCGCGAGGGAGACGAACTGGTACGGGTCCTGGAGACCTCAGGTGACGACGACGTGCTGATCGTGTCGCGTGCGGGACAGGCTGTTCGCTTTTCAGAAACCACGGTTCGATCTATGGGCCGCGTGGCTGCCGGCGTTCGAGCCATGCGCTTGCGCGACGGCGACGCCGTGGCTGCTGTCGACGTGCTCCATCCGAACGAGACTCGCGATCTGCTCGTCGTAACGAGCAACGGTGCCGCCAAGCGGACAGCCGCTGAGGAGTTTGGACGCAAGGGACGCGGCCTAGTGGGCGTGATTGCTGTGAAGCTGACTGATGCCACATCGCATGTCGCGGGCGCTCGTCTCGTTGATGATGACGATGAGGTGCTGCTGGTGTCCTCCAGCGGTGTGCTCATCCGAACGCCCGTGAGGGAGATTTCCCAACAGAGTCGCGTCGCAACGGGCGTGCGAGCGATGTCGCTCGACGATCACGAGGCGGTCGTGGCGATTGCTCTCGTTGAGCTGCCGGACATTCCAGAGAGCGACAATTCCGGCAGCGAGCCCCGCGAAAACCCTGCGGGCGAGGTGAGCTCGACGGCATAGCTTCGGCCGATGCCTACGACGAGACAGAGCCCCGGCTTCCGAAGAGGCCGAGGCTCTGTCGAGTTTCTGTGGGGCCGCTGGCAGGTGCCAGGACGTCCGGACTTGACAACCTACGCCGAGGGTTCGAGTCCCTCCGGCTCCACGCGCACACGGTATCAGGGCGGGCAGGCGGCGCTGCCGGTGGCGTTACTGGCTCTGGCACTGCTGCTCAGCGTCGGCTTGGTGGCGCGTTGGGGTCAGGCCGCGCTGGCGAGTTCGCGGGCCCAGGCCGCTGCGGACGCAGCAGCGCTCGTGACGCTGGCAACCGCTGATGTAGCAGCGATCCAGCATGGAGTGATGCCCGACGATGCTGCCGCCCAGAGCGCGGTCCGCGATGCCGGCGGCGCGCTGCTGGGCTTCGAGGTGCATGTCGACGACGGCGCGGCGCACGTCGAAGTTGTCGTGGAACTCGACGGCCAGCGGGCATCCGCTGCCGCTGCGGCACCGTTGCCGCAGGCTGGCTCAGCGACCGGGGGTCCTGCGGGCTGACTCCTACACTGCGAAGCGTGGCCGATGCGACATCGGGCGGGGAGCCGCCGTCGCCGGAGCCGGGCGGGCCGACTCCCACCGACGAACTCTTCGCCGAGGCGCTGGGCATTACCCCAGCGAGCAGCGCCCGTCGTCGCCGTGGCCGCACGCCGGCCGCACAGAACCCGCCGCCCGCGGCATCCATGCCGCCCCCCATACCCCCGTCGCAGCATCAGGCTCCGTCACCGGGTCAGATGGTGCCGCCCCATGCGGCGTCGGGCCAGACTCCGCCGTCTCCTGGCGCGGTCGGCCAGCCAGCAATGGCCCCGCCCCCTTCGACCCCAGCACAGTCTGAAGAATCCCCGGCGGTGCGCTGGGCATGGCTGAGCCAGCGTCGAGCCCGGGTCCGGCGAACGCATCGGATCCTGCGTCACATCGATCCTTGGTCGGTGTTCAAAGTGTCGGTGCTGCTGTACGCCTGCCTGTATGTCGCGGTGCTGGCGGCTGGTGTGCTGTTGTGGAATGCGGCCCAGCGCTCAGGTCTCGTCGACAAGGTGGAGTCATTTATTACCGAAGTCGGCTCCTATGAGAGCTGGACCATCGACGGCATGGTGATCTTCCAGCGCGCCCGGATCATCGGGCTCATCGTCGCCACAGTCGGCGTGGCCTTCAACGTGGTGATGGCGATCATGTTCAACCTGATCAGCGATCTCACCGGCGGCGTCCGAGTCACCGTGCTCGAAGACGAGCGCCGGCCGCCCGCTCGCTAAGCCGAGTTGGCTGTAGTGTGTGCGGCTCCGCGGGGCTATAGCTCAGTCGGTTAGAGCGCACCCCTGATAAGGGTGAGGTCGTTGGTTCGATTCCATCTAGCCCCACACATGGACCCGCGTCGGGCGCAGTGAGCTTTCTTCGCCGGGCGTTGCTCGCCGTCGTCGTGGGTGGATTGGTCACGGTCGTTCTACGGCTGCGCTCGTCGCAGGACCTTCCTCGCCGTGAAGGCAGCTGGCGTGAGCTGGCCGGACCCGACCTGCGGTGATCGCTGAACACATGAGCCCAATCTCGTGAACACAGTCGCAGTCATCGGCGCCGGCGCGGTCGGGCAGCGAATCGCCCGGCAGCTGGCCTCACGGCCCGACGTCGATCGTCTCGTGCTGGGATCGCGCCACACTGCTCGCCTGCGCGGCCTCGCTGCACAGTTGCTCGATGTGGACGTGGAAGTGCTGGAACCCGGTGCCTTGCCCGAAGCGGACGTGGTGGTGCTCAGCCTGCCGAGCGGGGGCCACGCTGCGCTGGCCGGCAAGGCCCTTGAGCGCCACTCGCACGTGGTGTCGCTGTCGGGTGCTGTGGCCGACGTCGAGCAGTTGCTCAAGATGAACAAGCGAGCCATGAACGCCAAGCGGTCTGTTGTGGTCGGTGCGGGCTTCTCGCCGGGGTACAGCTGCCTGCTGGCGCGCCACGGCGCGGCCAGATTCGACGTGGTCACCGAGGTGCACATCGCCCGGGTCGGCACCGGAGGTCCGGCATGCCAGCGCCAGCTGCACCGTGCCAGGACCGGCACGTCGGTGGATTGGCGCGACGGACAATGGCGCCGCCGGCGCGGCGGATCGGGTCGGGAGCTCGTGTGGTTCCCCGACCCGCTCGGCGCCCACGACTGCTACCGGGCGGCGCTGGCGGATGCGCTGTTGCTCGTGCCGGCGTTCAGCGATGTCGAACGGGTGACCGCCCGTGTAGCGGGTACGCGGCGCGATCGCCTCACGGCCATGCTGCCGATGCTGCGGCCGCCCCATCCCGAGGGCGGGCCGGGCGGTGTGCGGGTGGAGCTGCGCGGCGTGCGAGACGGCCGCCACTGCACCGACGTGCTCGGCGTGATCGACCATCCCAGCGCGGCCGCTGCTGCGGTGGCAGCGACCGCTGCCGGCTGGGCGCTGGCCGACGAACTGCCCACCGGAGCGTGGGGGCTGGGGATGCTCGACGACCCGTTGCCCTGGCTTGCCGAGCTGGCTGAGCGAGGCGTCCGCGCCGCCGCCTATGAGGGCGCACGCCTGTAGCGCTGGGAGCGGAGGCGCTTGCCGCCTCCGCTGCGGGCACTCGGTCAGAAGCGCACGTCCCGCTGCCATTCGTCCAGCAGGTCGGTTCGGCCGAACGTCTCGAGCTGTTCGGGGCCGATGCGGCCCCACACGAACAGCAGGAGGTCCTGCGCCGAGCCGCGTGCAGCTACGTCGGACTTCGCATGCGCACGCTCCACCTGCATCCCGTCGGGTGTGCGGGTGATGACCCATTCTCCGTCAGCGTCGGTGGCGTGCAGGTGCACGGTCTCGCCGTTTCCGGCGAACCCATCCGGTAGCCGCAGGCGCACGTAGACATCGAAGAGCTCGTTGACACCGTCGACAGCGAGTTCGGGAGCAATAGGTGCCGGCGTAATGCCAAGAGCGGCTTCAGCGTCCCACCGGTGCATCGTGGACTCGTGCGCCATGCGCCGCCACCAGAAGCTCATGGACTGCTGTTCGGGGTCCCACGACCAGGCTTCGGCGTCCGGCGCTCGACCCGTCATGAGGCCGGTGAGTGATTCGAATGCGTCCGCGTGCCACTGCGATACGGAACCGGGAGGTCTGGTGATGGTGGCTGGATCGACGCGCGTTCCCGCAGTGATGCTGCTGCGCACGAATGTCCAGACCGTGGCGCAGTGCTCGATCAGTGCTTCGAGGGTCCAGTCGCCGCAGCTGGGGACGCGCCTGGCCCACATGTACGGCGAGCGTTCGGCCTCCGCGGCGATTTCGTTGAGTCGCGCGCCTTCGGCAGCCCGCAACTCTGCGTACCCTGTGGCGTTCATGGCCTGTGATCTCCTGCTCCTGCCGGTCGAGCCAATGGCCGCAGCCATGACGTGAGCGGGCTCCTGGCGTCGATTCCCAGCCCGTCGAGGAGCTACATCTCGTTCGGACCGCTCGACATTCGAGCCTATGGCGTTGCCATCGCCGTGTCGGTGCTGATTGCGCTGTGGATCACCTCCCGCCGCTGGCGTCGGGCGATCGCACACCGGGACGATGCGTACCGGGCACGCGCCAACGATCTGGTCGGGACGATCGCGATCTGGGCGGTTCCCGCCGGCCTGATCGGTGCCCGGCTGTATCACGTCATCACCGACTTCGATCGCTACCAGGACAACCTCGGCGACGCGCTGAAGATCTGGCAAGGCGGGCTGGGCATCTGGGGCGGCATCTCGGTCGGCGTGCTGGTTGCGGTGTGGATGCTGCGCCGTGGCGGGCACAGCACCGGCGCGATGCTCGACGCGCTGGCGCCCGCGCTCGCGGTGGCCCAAGCCATCGGCCGGCTGGGGAATTGGTTCAACCAGGAGCTGTACGGTCGGCCTACGGACCTGCCGTGGGGGCTCGAGATCGACGAATCGCACCGCGTCGCCGGCTACGGCCTCGAAGACACGTTTCACCCGACGTTTGCGTACGAGGCCCTGTGGAATCTGTGCTTGGCGGCTGTGCTCGTGTGGGGAGCTCCCAGGGTGCTCCCGCGGCTGCGCACCGGCTACCTGTTCGCGGTGTACGTACTCGGCTACACCGCCGGGCGGCTGTGGATCGAGCTGCTGCGCATCGACACTGCCAACGAGCTCTGGGGCGTGCGGATCAACGTGTGGACCAGCATCGTGGTCGGCCTCGCAGCGCTGATTGCCGTGCTGGTGGGCCTGCGTCGCGGCCCCGATTCAGTTCAGCAAGCTGATCAGGGTTTCGCGGGTGGCGGCTTGCTCGTCGAGGGTGCCGAACGCCGATCCGGCGAATGACGTCACGCCGCAGTCGGCCAGCGCGTTGATGCGGTCGCTCACCTCGGCTGCACTCCCGATGACGGCGATGTCTTCCGGTCCGCCGAGGCCCTCCCGGTCGAGCATCGCCCGGTAGCTGGGCAGCGTGCCGTACACCACCAAGTCCTTGGCAGCCCGCTCGCGGGCGGTGGCTGCGTCATCGGTGACGCACACCGGAAAACCGGCCACCACCTGGGGCGCTGGCCGACCGGCCTCGGAGGCCGCCTCGTTGATGGTGGGCGCAGTGTGATCTCGCAGTGTCGCTGGCCCGGTCATCCAGGTGAACGTGCCGTCGGCCATGCGTGCGGTCAGGCGCAGCATCTGGCTGCCCAGCGCCGCGACGAACACCGGCGGCGCGTCGGCAGCCGGGGGAGTGATCTCGCCACGCCCGACGACGGCATCGCCGCCGTGGGAGACGCGGCGGTCCGTCATCAGCTTCGTCAGGATCGTCAGGTAGTCGCGCATATGCGCAATGGGCCGGTCGAACGAGTAGCCCCACATGCCCTCGACCACTGGCTTGTGCGACGGGCCGATGCCCAGGTCCAGCCGTCCGCCGATCACCGCCTGGGTTGTGAGTGCTTGCTGGGCCAGCATCATCGGATGCCGCGGGTAGGTGGGCACCACCGCGGTGCCGAGCCGGATGCCGGGTACCTCGCGGCCAGCCACGGCGATGGTGGTCAGCGCGTCGTGCCCGAAGATCTGCGGCGTCCAGTAGCGGCGGAAGCCCTGCTCAGAGGCCTCGCGGATGCTGGCCTCGAAACGCTCGGGTGTGGTGTCGAATCCGAACAGCTCGATATGCATGCCCGGCAGCGTAACGGCGCGCCTGCCCGCGTTTCCGAGATAGCCGTCGAGACAGCCCCAGGCTCAGGCAAACGTGTCGAACAGCTCCTCGAGCGCCTTGAGCTGGCCGCCGCTCGTGCTGGATGGCACCAGGATCGGCGTCTTGCAACCAGCATCGAACCATGCCTCGACGCCGTCACGGACCTGGCTGGCCGAGCCGTACAGCGTCGCGTTCGACAGCCAGTCGTCGGTCATCGCCCGGTCCAGCGCCTCGGTGTCGCCCGCGGCGATCGCCGTCTCGGCGGCTTCCATCTCGTCGACCCAGCCGGCCTGCTTCCAGTAGTTGCGGTAGTTCGGCAGCGACACGTAGCCGGCGAGCGTCTTGCGGTTCCGCGCTGCTCCGGCGGCGCGGTCGTCATCGATGACGGTCGGGATCATGTTCCCCACGAAGAAGTCGTCACGACTCGCGGCGTCACCGAGGTGCGCCACGGAGTTCCGGAAGTCGTTGCAGCTCGCGTTTGCCCACACGGCACCGGAACTGATCTCGGCCGATAGCTCGGCCATGCGCTGGCGGAGCGTGGCCAGCACGATCGGCGGCAGATCGCCGTGCTGTGCCGACGCGGCCTCCATGGCAGCGATGTACTCGCGAGTGTCAGCGAGCGGCTTGCCCGGCGTGATGCCGAGGCGCTCGTGTACGGGACCGTGCGTCACGCCGATGCCCAGCCAGAATCTGCCGCCCGAGATCTCGTGGATGAATGCCGCAGTCGAGGCCATGTCGACCGGGTTGCGGAAGTAGATCGGCTGCACCGAGGTGCCGAAGTGGATCTCGTTGGTGACATGGGCAATTGCTTGGCACAGCGCCACCGGATCGCCCATGGAGGGGCAGTAGATGCCGCTGAATCCTCGTTGCTCGATCTCGGCGGCAATTTCCAGGGTGCGTTCACGGCGGCCGCGCACGGCGGCCAGCGAAATGGCAGGCATGTTCATGCGGGGTTTCCTAGCAGACGTTCCCGATTGTCGCCGTTGGCTGTGCCGCGGGGCTCTCAGGGAGACTTGCGGGCCACGAAGCAATACAGCGTCGTGAAGATTCCCGTCTTGCCGCCGGCGACGTAGGCGTCGGCGGTGCGATCGAGCAGCTTGGCGATCTCGGCGGTACCTCTGGGCAGGATCCTCAACGTTTCAGCCACGCGTGCAGCCCGGATCGCGAGCTGTCGACCCAACGGTGTTCCTCGCAGGGTGATGCGGCGTGTACCGCTGCGCGCCTCCATCGGCTGATACCACGGTGTTGCCGATCCGTTTGCTGTGGTTCCGCGGTCAATTCCTTCGATGACTTCGAATCCTGCTGATTCGAGTGCTCGGTTGACTTCGGCGAATGTTGCGATCTGCTTGAGTGCGATCCCGCGCATCAGTTCTCGCTTGATCTCCTGATGATTCGCGTTGTCGGGATCGAACGTGTCTGTCAGGCACATTTCCTGACCCCACAACAGCGCACCGGGCTTCAGCACCCGCGAGATCTCGGTGAATGCGCCGACCTTGTCCGGCGCATGACAGGTCGACTCGATCGCGTAGGCCCGGTCGTAGGTGCCGTCCTCGATGGCACCCATGTCCATGAAGCTGGTCTCTACGTAGTCGATCATGTCGCCGAGGCCTGCTTCGGCGGTCAACTCCCTCGCCCTGGCCAGCTGGACTTGGCTGCTGTTGATGCCGGTGACCTTGACGCCTGCTTCGCGGACCACCGTCCGCATCGGTCCGCCGATCCCGCACCCGACGTCGATGACCGACATGCCCTCGCGCAAGTCCAGCTTGTCGATCATCAGCCGCTGATGCCGAAGCTTGGAATCTTCCAAGCTCTCCTGTGGAGTCAGCGGTGCGAAGTGGAGCGATTCACCCCAGCCGTAGATCATGAGGTGGCTGCAGATGTCGTAGTACTCCGTTGCCGTCTCGGCGTGGTCGGAACTCGGGCCGTCGCTCGGCGCGTACGTCTCGTCGAGCCGTCCGTTCAGCTGCGCCACCCGGTGTCGAAGATCCGAGCCGCGGTACGACGCTTTCAGTCCGCGCGCGACCTGCCAGATGCTGCTCACCCGGGGGAGCCTAAGAGGCTGAGCCCCGGGGCCGATCCATGCACGCTCTACAGCGATCCTGCGACGGCCGTTTCCCGCATCGGCAGCATCAACAGGCCGAGTGCGATGAGGCTGGTGACGGTGACGAGCACGATTGCAGGTCCGAAGCCGGAGGCGTCGATGATGAAGCCGCACACCGCCGGACCGGCCAGCGCGCCGACACCGAGACCCGTGTAGTGAATGCCGATCACGCCGCCCAGGTTCTCCACTCCGTACCAGCCGGCCAGCACCGACGGTGTTGCGGTCACCCACACCGCCCAGCCGACACCGTGGGCAACAGCACTGGCGATCAGCACTGCGGGGTTCCCATCAGAAATCCACCAGATCACCAGCGCTGCCGTCATGGCTGCAAACGCCGCCCGGCACAGCCACATCGGATCGGCACGGTGGCCTAGTGCGCCGCAGGCCAGGCGGGCGACGACGCTCGTCGCGCCCGAGATGCCGATCAGTGCTGCGGCCAATGTCGGCGCGACACCGCGGTCGACCGCGTAGTCGTTGTAGAACGCGACCGGCGCGTAGAAGCCTGGCCCGATGGCCACGACTGCTGCAAAGAACAGCAGAAAGCGGCGCGAGCGCACGAGTTGGGAGACACCCAGAAGACGAGCGGGCGACGTGCGCACCCTGTCGCCGCGCGTGGCTGCCCAGCCGATCGCGACGAGAGCCACAGCAGCCAGCACGGCGTAGGTCTGGCGCCAGCCCAGCGTCGAGATCAACGCGTGGCTCGCCAACGGCATCACCAGAGTTCCGGCACCCACGCCCGCCAGCAGGAAGCCCATCGCCGCGGGACGCCGTCGTTCGCTGAAGCTGCGACCGATGAGGCCGATCATCGACGGGTAGCAGAAGCCGGTGGCCAGCCCCACCAACACACCGAAGGCGGCGTAGGTCTGCCACAGCGCATCCGAGGCGGCAGTGAGCGCCAGCCCTGCGGACATGGCGAGTGCTGCGGCTGCGATCAGCAGCCGGGCGCCGAAACGATCCCCGATGCGGCCGCCGATGGCGCCGCCGGCGTAATAGGTGCAGACGGCCGTGGAGAACAGGGCGGCCACAGGGCCGGTGGTGGTGCCGAGGTCGTGTGCGATCGGTGTCAGGAACACCCCGAACGAGAAGAGAATCCCGAACGTCACGAAGTTGGCCGCAAACGCGGCAACCGCAACTGACCACGGGGCCGCAGGGTCCGCCGATCCCCCGGAATGCGTCAGATCCGATGTGGATGCCACCAGTCCCCAAGCTTGCCCTGTCGGTACCGTGGTCCACAGATCGGTGGATGCCCGTGAACGACGACATTCGCTTCGAGCCAGACGAACGCCCGCCCGCGCTGCTGACGCTCAACGTGGCGATACAGGGAGCGGTGCTGATCGTCACCAACGTGGTCACGTTCATCGTCATCTACTCCGCTGCGGTTGATCCTGCCGCTCTTGGCTCTGGCGGCAGCTACGCCGAATGGGCGGTGGTCGGCGCGTTGCTTGTGGCTGGCGTCCTCACTGCGCTGCATGCGTCACGGCTGGGTCCGGGGCACCTCCTGCTGTGGGGTTCGGGCATCCCCTTCATGGTCCCGTGCATCCTTGCTGTCAACGAGGGCGGCCCGGCGCTGGCAGCGAGCCTGGCGGTGACTTCCTCATTGCTGCAGTTGGCCATGGCTGCGGGGCTGGCACGGCTGCGGCGGCTGATCACACCAGTCGTGGCCGGTGTGGCGTTCATGATGATTTCGCTGTCGGCCATGCCGATCGCCATGCGGCGGCCAGCCGGCACTCGATGCGCCGTGGCTCGACCTTCCCGATGTGGGCAGCTGGCCCGGCTTCGCCTCCATCTTCGATGCCGACTACTGGTCGCTGCTGCCGGTGTTCCTGGTGATCAGCGCCGTGGTGGCGGCACGGGCCACGAGTGAAGGCGTGTCAGCGCAAGAGATCTCCCGCCGCACGGCTCGCGCTGTCGACTTCCGCGGCGTGCAGCGCACGGTCGGCGTGGGCGGTCTGGCGGTATTTCTGTCGGGAATCGCCGGCACCTTGCCCGCAATCTCCTACCTACCGGCCACGATCTCCCTGCTCAGCTTCACCCGGGTGGCGGCACGGCGGGTCGGTCTGGTGATGGGAACGATGCTGATCGTCCTGGCGCTGCTGCCCAAGGCGGTCGCTGCGCTGATCACCATTCCGCGGCCTGTCAGCGGAGCGCTGCTGATGGCGATCTTGGGCTTGCTCTTCATCGAAGGGGTGCGAGCGGTGACGCGCGATGGCCTGAGCCGCCACCGCGGCTTCATCGTGGGCCTGTCGCTCTCGGTCGCTGTCGGCCTGCAGAGCCAGCCGAGCTTCCTGGAACTGCTCGGCGATCCGGTTGCGGCGCTCTTGGGCAACGGCGTGCTCGTGGGCGTGGTCATCGCCGTACTGCTCACCAGCGTGTTCGAGATGACGAGCGGCCGGCGTCAGCGGTTCGAGACGGTGCTGGACCGGTCAGCCTTCGGCGATCTCGACGGGTTCTTGCGCACGTTGGGCGACGGCATGGGGTGGAACAGTGCGTCAGGCGAGCGTCTGCGCGCCGCCGGGGAAGAGACGCTCACGGCGATGATGCAGCTGCTCGAGGACAATCCCGGCGATGTGCCGCCGCGAGTGGTGCTCAATGCTCGGCCCGCCTCCGGAGCGGTCGAGCTGGAGTTTCTGGCGCTGTTCTCCGAGGAGAACATCGAAGACCGGATCTCGTATCTCAACGAGCAGGCCTCCACGCCTGATGTCGGTGACCTCTCGTTCCGCTTGCTGCGGCTGCACGCCGCAGCTGTCCGCCACCGCAGGTACCACGGCATCGATGTCGTGACCGTTGAGGTCGAAGGATCGGCGGCCTGACATTGACGCATCAGCTTGGCTAGATGACTGTGTGGCGTGGAATAGCGTGCTTGCAGCAATTCGCATGCTCATCGGAAGGGGACAGCGGGCATGAAGGGCTACGTCGTCATCGACAACGAAATACTCGACCCCGAGGCCTTCTCGGAGTTCGCTGCGAAGGTTCCCGACGCAATGGCCGCCTATGGCGGCCGGTTCGTTGTGCGTGGCGGCAACCCGGAGGCGGTCGAAGGGGATTGGGCACCAGACCGGCTCGTCATCATGGAGTTCGACAGCCGCGAGCAAGCCAGCGCCTTCGCTGCCTCGGCCGAGTTCGCCGCCCTCGCCGAACTTCGTGGCCGCGCACTGAAGTCCCGGCTGCTCGTGGCCGAGGGGTACGACCCCTCCGGCTGAGCCACCCTCTGGACAGCCCGGCTCATCCCGATTCGCTTGCGGGACCGGCCGATACCCTCAACCTCCGACCTGCGGGGCTGTAGCTCAGATGGCAAGAGCACCTGCTTTGCAAGCAGGGGGTCACGGGTTCGAGTCCCGTCAGCTCCACCATGCCGGACGCTCCAGGGCCGAAGCTGCTCGCAGGGGGCAATCCGCAGATCCCCAAGGGCGACGGCGACGGCCCGGTGCAGGCCTACATCGAGGCGATGCCGGAATGGAAGGGCACTATCGCTCGCCAGCTCGATGACCTGATCGAGCATGTCGTGCCGGACGTGCGCAAAGCGGTGCGGTGGAACTCGCCCTTCTATGGCGTCGAGGGGCGCGGGTGGTTCGCGAGCTGCCACGCGTTCACGCGCTACGTCAAGGTGACGTTCCTGAACGGGGCGTTGCTGCAGCCCCCGCCGCCCGGATCGGGCAAGGACCCTGATGCGCGCTGGGTGGACATCGGCGAGGACGAGTTCGATGACACTCAGATGGAAGTGTGGATTCGCCAATCGGCGGCGGGCGACGGCTGGCACGGATTCTGAACGCCGGCGGTTTGGAGCTTCCCATCGACTCAGGCAGATGTCGGAACCAGGCTCAGGCAGCGACGAGTCCCGCGACGGGTCGTGACGGCTGTCGATCGGTGACACGTTCGAGAAAGGCCCGGGCGTCGTCGGGACGGTCAGCTTTGACGTAGGCGGCGAGCAGCGTGTTGGTCATCAGATCACGCTGCGCCCGGCTGCCGCCGATGCGGACGACTTGGGGGATCAGCGGTTCGAGAACATCGATGGCCGTCGCCCAGTCGTCGTTCTCGAATGCCGCGTATGCCCGGGTGAGGTTGGCCCCAGTGGTCCCGGCGGGGAGCTGTGCAGCGTCGCCCAGCTCTTGCAACTGGGCGACGCACGCCTGCAACTGCTCGGTTTCGCCGAGCGCTGCGTACAGCAGCCCGACGTGGGCGTCCACGAACACCATGGGCTGCGGGAATCGCGCTTCGTAGAACTCGCGCACTTGTTGCCAGACGTCAAGGTCACGGGGCCGGCCGGCCAGCGCAGATCGCCACATGAACGACGTCGAGTCGGAGAACACGGTGATCGGCGGGCTGGTGGTTGCCCCAGGCAGGCAGTTGTTGCGGAACGCCTGCCAGGCATCGTCATGGCGGCTGACTGCCATGAGCACCAGTGCGTAGTGCCACCAGATGTGGCAGTGCAGCACGCTCGCCCGGTCTGAGCCCGCGAGCCATCCGTCGAGGAAATCGACCGCTTCGTCATCGGCACCGGCTTCGAAGAGCGCGTGCACGAGCGTGTGGGCACCGTGTGGAGTGCTCGGGCGTTGTTCGAGCGCACGTTCAGCAAGCTGCCGGCCCCGGTCCCACCGGCCGGTCTCGATGAGCGCGAAAGCGTGCACGGTGGCGAACCACCAGTCGTCGCCGTAGTGGGAGACGAGCGGTTCGAGGAACGCGAGCAGTTCGGCTTCCCTGCCGATGCGGCCGCTGAAGCCGATGGCGCCGAAGACGCCGCAGGCGGGCGCGAGGGCGAACGCGTCGCGGGGAAAGTCGATGACGTGTTGGCGGATGAGGTCGAGTGCTCGGGGCACCTGGCCGGCAACCAGCAGCCGTGGTGTCAGACCACTGCCAGCGACCAGACGAGCGGGAGGCCGGACCCAAGCTCGGTCCACTTGGCATCGTCGGACACCTGCCAGACCTCGCCGGTGTCGGTGCCGACAAGCACGCCGCCCACGTTGTCGGGATCGGCGATGAGGCCATGGAAGTTGACCGGAGACGGCGAATGGGCGCCGTCGCAGAGCGATCGCCACGACTGGCCGTGGTCATCCGACCGGTAGAGGGCCGCATGAGCCCCGCCGTCGTCCTTGTAATGCGAGAACGCCGTGGGGGCACTGGCGACCGTGACGCTGTAGGGGTCGCGGCGGTCGATGCACAGCGGCCGCGAGTAGCGCGGCACGACGCCCTTCCAGGCGTATTGCCATGACTCGCCGTAATCGTCGGAGCGGAACACGCCGGCATTGCCTTCGAGCTCTTCGGCGACGCCGTCAAAGCGGCCATAGCCGGTGCTGATGAACAGCACCCCCGGCTCGGCGGGATGGGCGAACATCATGTGGATGTCTGGGTTGTTGCCGGGCAGGTCGACCGTCCAGCTCTGGCCGCCGTCGGTGCTGCGGGCCACACCGCCGACTTCGACGCCGACCCAGATGCGGTCGGGATCGTTCTCGTCGATGACAAGCGCTCGTGCCCGCCCCGGCAGGGGAGGCTCGACCGGCACGCACCAGCGCTCCGCTTCAGGGAGAGCGGCGAATGTCGTGATCTCGTCCCACGTCGCGCCGCCGTCGTCGCTGCGGAACAGGGCCGCCGGCTCGGTGCTGGCGTACAGTCGGCCGTCGCTGGCAGCTCGGATCTGCCACACCTCGCGCCCAGCGAGCTGCGGCCCGGCCCAAGTCTGGCCCCCGTCCTCGCTGGTGAACAGGCCGCCAGCCGATCCGGCGAACAGGCGGCCGTCGACGTTGACGAGGTCGCGGACGTGGCGTGCTTCGAGCGTCTGGGTGGATCCCACGTCGTCGATGACGAAGACGCCCTTGGTGGTTCCCGCAAGCAGCTGACCATTCATGGGTTCACCCTAGATCGCACGCGGAAATGGCGGGTTCGGGCCCCCCAGCCGTTCACGGACTGCTGTGCTCAGTCGTTCGAGGGTCGTCGAGCGTGATCGTCCAGCCGGGTCCGAGTTCGGTGTCGAAGCGGTGCTGGAACATGGGCACGAGCATCGAGGCGGGCAGCACGCACTCGGCGCAGGCTTCGTCGGGAATGTGGAGGCTGAGCGCGATATGCCGCCCTGCGACCGTCGCCGTGAGGTCGGCACGGTCGGCGCGCAGGACAGCGGCCAGTTCTTCGACGACATCGGCAGGCGCTGATCCGGCCGTTGGTGATTCCGCTGCGTCGGTGATGGTCAGCCCGTCACCGCGTGGCAGCTGGGCATCGGCGTCGAACGATTCGTCGCCGAGGGCTGATCTGGCATCAGGGGTGGTGAGCAGGCCCAGCACAGCCGCGGTGACGGCATCGGCGAGCGCGTCTGCTTGCGCTTCGGTGAGGCTGCCGATGGGGTGGGGCACGGTGGCGAACGGGTAGTCGTCGAAGCCTTGGAGTTCGGCAATCGCTGTGCCGGTTGTCGCGAATGGCTCGGTCAGCACGGCTGCGGCGGGCACGCCGGCCTGCTCGCAGTGCACGGCGTCGAGCACACTGCTCGACGAGCAGCTGCCTCAATCGCCGATAGCCGCAATGACCGCCGTGACGTCGGCTGCCAGTGCCTCCACTTCTTCGGGTGTCGCAGGCAGGTTCGCCGTCGACTTCACCAGCAGCAGCGAGTCGCGGGCGCCGTGGGAGTCGATCAGGTTCTGGGCGACCCGATTCAGAATTCGCCTGGCGTGGGTCTTGCCGTTGCTCACCAGTCCCAGCACGGCGCCGTCCAGCGATGCCGGGCGCTGTGCAGCCGAATTGCCACCACCGGCCATGGGCAGCGTCGGATCGACCAAGGTGACCGTCATGGCGTGAGTATCTCCTGGGTGATGAGCGGGACACTGCGGTCGCGGCTCCAGGTGGGAAAGAACGAGGAGTGGCCTCCGGCGTCGCCGCCGCCGACCATGAGCGCGATGTCGTCGGGACATGTCCCGCGGGGCACCGAGACATCCTCGTCGCCGGGCTGCACCTGCGGGTCGGTTTCCATCCACTGCGTCGGGTGGAAACCCGTGACGTTGCCTGCTGCCTCAACCTTGCCGCCACGCTTCACATCCGCATAGGTGCGAGTGGCGTGGGTGAACAGGTACTCCTGCACCCGCGCCCGGCTCCAGTCAGCAGCGCCGAGCTTGCGGGCGTGCTCAGGAGCGAACACCACCAGCGACCGGCCCGAACTGAGTGAGCCGAGTGCTGACATCGTGTCGGCGAACGTGCCCAGCAAACCCTCGGGATCGGGTGATGCATGGTTCAGCACGTTGTGGCCCGACTCGGCTGCCATCACCGTGACCGTGCTCTGGCGGGGCGAGTAGCCGAGCGAAACGTGGTACGGCTCCCACGGGCTGGTGGCCTCGTCCTCGCCGAAGCACATCGCGTATTTGCCGGCCCAGCCCTGGGTGCTCTTGTCGAGTTTGCCGGGAATGGCAGCGAGGCAGTTCCGCAGCACCAGCCGCACCGCGCGGCCGATCGTGGCGTTGGCCCGGAAGCCTGGGCCGAACAGGTTCTCCTTGCAGTGGATGCCGATCTCGTCACGGATCGGACCGTTGACTGCAATCAGGACGGCTGCGCCGCCGGTGCTGGCCGACACGGCATGCAGCTCGAAGGCCGGGTCGCCGATGGAGGCGAGAGCGGCACCCACGACAGGGAAGTACTCAGGCAGGCATCCAGCCATAACGGCGTTAGCAGCCGCCTTGCGGGCGCTGACCTCGAGGCCGCGTGCGGGTTCGCGCAGCAGGACATCGTCTGCGTCCCAGATGCCGCCGGCAACCATGGCGTTCACGAGCGGCTCGGTCGGCGGCACCACCGGCAGCCCGTCGGTCCAGCCGGCCTCGTAGCAGGCCTCGATGGCCTGCCACAGGTCGGTCAATTCGAGATCGCCGTTCGATGTCATGGCCTGCGGTCAACTTTGGTGATCGGGCGGCTCCGATGACGGCGACAGGATTCAGCCGCCGCTTCTGCGCCGCCGGGGACGCCTGCGGACGAGCCGCTCGTCGAGAGTCTCGCGTGGGTTGGGTGCTGCGGTGACGGCAGGCGGGGCTTCATCGCCTGCCAGCACGGCCACGATCTTGGCGGTGTGTTCGGGGGTGCTGCCGCAGCAGGTTCCGATCACCGTCACGCCTGCGGCGTGTATCCGGTACGCGTGAGCGGCCAGCAGTTCTGGCGTGCCGTCGTAGACGAGCGAATGACCCTGCCATACCGGTACTCCTGCGTTCGGCTTGGAGATGACCAGGGCGCCCGGCGCGATATTGGCAATGGCGAGAACTGCCGCCTCGGTGTCGGGCACGTTGCTGCCGCAATTGGCACCGATGGCGGCGAGCTCCAGAGGACCCAGCCGTTCCGCCAGCTCCTTGCCGGTGACGCCCATCATCGTGCAGCCGGCGGTGTCGAAGCTCATGGTGACAGCGACCGGCAGGTCGCTCACTGAGCGAGCTGCGCGTACCGTGGCCTCGACTTCATCAAGCGCGCTCATCGTCTCGATCCACAGCAGATCGACCCCGGCTGCATCGAGCGCAGCAGCTTGCTCGGCGAATGCGGCTTCGCACGCTTCGACGGTCATGTCGCCGAGCGGCGCCAGCAGTTCGCCCGTCGGACCCATCGAGCCGGCCACCAGCACTGGCCGATCCGACCGCTGTATCTCAGCGTCGGCCTCGACCCGGCCGATGTGTGCGGCGGCTCGGTTCAGCTCGGGCACGCAATGTTCGAGGCCATGCAGGGCTTGGCGGAAGCGGTTGCCGCCGAAGCTGTTCGTGACGATCAAGTCTGCGCCTGCGCGCAGGTATCCCCGGTGGACGGCCCGCACCTGGTCGGAGTGGCTGAGGTTCCATTCCTCCGGCGACCAACCCGCCGACAGCCCTGCAGCGAACAGCTGCGTGCCCATCGGACCGTCGGCCACCACGTAACCCTTGGATTCCACCAGGTCATTCAGTGTGACAGTCATCGGTCGGCGCCGATCGTTAGCTGGCTCGCTGTTGCGAAGCCCTCTGGGCGGTCATGGCTTGCATCGCAACGTACTGCTGCCTGCATGCGCCACACGAATGATTTTCCCGCACCTGCGCCCGTATCCGTCGTCACTCGCTCGCTCGTCGTGCAAGCATCTCGCCCAGAGGCTGAGAGGGGTTGGCTATGGACGAAGTGACCTACGAGGTTGACGGGCACGTGGCAACGATCACGTTGAACCGGCCCGACAAGCTCAACGCGATGACCGACGAGATGTATCACGGCATCGGCGAGGCGCTGCTGGCGTCGGATGCCGACCCGGCGGTGCGCTGCACCATCGTGACCGGAACCGGCCGGGCGTTCACGTCGGGCCACGACCTCGGCGAGTTCGCGGATCGAGCCGCATGGATGCCGTGGCGTCCCGACCGGTTCGACATCGGGCTGGAAACCGCCAAGCCCACGATCGCCGCCATCCAGGGTTATTGCCTGGCGGGCGGGCTGGAGCTGGCGCTGTTCTGCGACATCCGGGTCTGCGACGAGACCGCTCAATTCGGCTGCCCGGAGGTGCGCTGGGCGATTTTGCACGGCTATGGCGCGCTGAGGCTGCCGGGGCTCATTGGCTCGTCGGACGCGATGCGGCTGCTGCTGACCGGCTCGTTCATCGATGCACCCGAAGCGCTGCGCATCGGGCTGGTCAGCGAGATGACTGCTCCCGAAGACCTGCAGGCAACGGCCCGGAGCATCGCCGACCAGATCGCCGCCAACGGCCCCGCCGCGATCCGGATGACCAAGGAGATGGCGCTACGCGGCCGTGAGATGTCGCTGGCCGACGGCCTGCGCCTCTATCAGGAATACACCCGTGCGGCCTTCGCCTCCCCTGATGCGAAAGAGGGCCTGCGGGCCTTCGCCGAACGTCGCGATCCCGACTACGGCGCCTAGCGGCTGAGCCCTGGGCCCGAGCGGCCCGTGAGCGCCAGCGAACAAGAGCGGGCGACAGCAGCGCAACTGAGCGCTCGTTGCGGACGATCACCCCGGCGGTCGCACGGCAGCATCGGTACGATCCGGGCCCGCTGGGGTTGACGGCGATCCAGGGGTGATGTGCGAGGCGTTCGGGTACTGGATCTGAGCGATGGACGCGCGGGCGCGTACTGCGCTCGGCTGCTGGCAATGGCTGGCGCTGATGTGGTGGTGGGCGAGACGCCGGAGGGATCGCACCTGCGGCGATCGCGTGTAATCGACACCGCCGCCGGCCCAATCTCGGCGGCGTGGGAGTACTTGCGAGCCAATACGGCGAGCGTCGTCATCGATCCCGGCGCCTCGCTGGCCGAGCTGGCCGGTGACACCGATGTCGTGGTACTGGATGTCGACGGCGATTTGACTGCGACGCAAGCGGAGATCGCAGCGGCCCGAGAGGCACACTCCCGGCTGGTGGCAGCAGCCATCACGCCGTACGGCTTCACTGGGCCGAAGTCGGCATGGCGCGCCGGTCCGCTTGAGCATTGGGCGCTGGGCGGGCACATGAGCCTCAACGGCGAGCCAGATCGACACCCGCTGCCGGGTGGCGGTCCTTGGTTGACGCATTTGGTCGGGGCGACTGCCGCGATCGGCATCCAGGCAGCACTTGTCAACGCCGCCACAACCGGCCGCGGCGACCTGGTGGAGGTGTCAGCGCTGGAGGCGCTGGCCAATGCCCACCAGTGGAGCTTCAGCCTGTACACCCACAACGGCGTCACCAAGCGACGGTGGGGCAACCGCTTCGGCGAGCAGCACCATCCGCTGGCGCTCTATGAGTGCATCGACGGCTGGATCTGCATTGCGTCCGTGTCGATCCACCAGTGGGAAGGCTTCTGCATCGCGATGGATCAGGTGGAGTTGCTGGCGCGGGACGACTTCTACGTCCCCGCCGTGCGATTCGACCACGCCGACGAGCTGGACGAGATCATCTCCGCCTGGGCCGCCAAGAAGACCGTCGCTGAAGCCGTCGCCGTCCTGCAGGACAACCAAGTTCCCTCCGGCCCGGTGGCCAGTCTCGACGACATGCTGGCCAGCCCTCAACTCGCAAGCCGGGATTATTGGCTGAACGCGGGAGCTGTCGACGTCACCGACGAGAAGTTCGGTTTGCGGCTGCCTGGTCCGCCTGCCCAGGTCGAGGGCGCGACACCGCCGTTCCGTCGTGCCCCTGCGCTCGGCGCCGACCCTGCGGGCACAGCGTTTGGTGAACGAAGCTGGCCGAGCGGCGCCGAGCCGCTCGCGGGCGTGCGGGTCGTGGAGTTCACGATTGCCTGGGCGGGTCCGCTGGTGTGCCGGATGCTCGGCGATCTCGGCGCCGATGTCATCAAGATCGAGCACCCCACGGCACGAGGACTCGCCATGCCGCCTGCCGACATGATCCTCGCTGAACGCGGCGGCTGGGAATGGGGACAGCTCCCCGGTCCGCTGTCGCGCAACGGGATCTTCCTGAACAACGACCCCGGCGACGACTGGTTCAACCGCCTCGGCCATTGGAACAAGATGAACCGCTCGAAGCGCGGCCTGTGCCTGGACCTGAAGGCTCCCGGCGGGCAACAGGTGTTGCGCAGGCTTGTTGAGACGGCGGACATTGTGGTGAACAACTACAGCCCTCGCGGCGTTCGCTCCGCTGGCATCACACCAGCCGAGCTGCGCGAGATGAATCCCGCCATCGTGACGCTCGACATGTCCGGTTTCGGCGCTACCGGGCCCGACGCCGAGCGCATCAGCTGGGGCCCGGTGCTCGACGCCGCCTCGGGCCTTGCATCCACCACCGGATATCCCGACTCGGGCCCGTACAAGCAGGGCATCGCGTTCCCCGATGTCGTCGGCGGCCTGCACGGCACGGTCATCGCGCTGGCCGCGTTGTGGCAGCACTGGCACACCGGCGAGCCCGTCGCTGTTGACCTGTCACAGCTCGAGACCGCGATCAATGTCGCCGGCGACCAGTTCGCCGAAGCCTCCATGCGCCCACCCGGCGCGCCTCACCCGCCTCGCCGGGGTGCGCGTACTTCGGACGCCGCGCCGGCGGGTGTGTACCGGTGCCGCGGCGACGACGCGTGGCTGACGCTGACGGTCGATGACGACGCGACGTGGAGGTCGTTGACCGCGTTGCTCGGCGACGCTGAGTGCGAGCCCCGTTGGACGACCGCAGCGGCACGCCATGCCGACCACGACGCCATCGACGCCGTGATCGAACGCTGGACAGCGACCCGGGACAAGCACGAGGCCGCTGCCGAACTGCAAGCAGTAGGCATCTCAGCCTCAGCAGTCATGACCATCGCCGACATCGTCAACGACGACCACAGCGCTTCTCGCGGCCTCATGGTCGACCACGCACGCCCCGGCGAGCAGCCGCAGCTCTTCCCCGGCCTGCCGTTCCGACTCGACGCGACACCAGCCGCTCTCAGCCCGCCCCCAAGACTGGGCCAGCACAACGAAGACATCCTCACCGAACTCGGCTACAACCCCGCCGAGATCACCGACCTCTACAGCCGCAACACCATCGCCAACACTCCACCCGACTAGTGGAATGGACGGATAGACCCGAACGCAGTAGCTGTGGCGGCGGCAGGCAATTCTGCGACGTTGCGACCTGCCGGATCGCTGGTCGCAGAATTGCCTGCCGCCGCCACAGCGGGCGCACGGTTCAGGCCATGGTGAGACCGCCGCTGACTGACAGCGTCTGCCCGGTGATGTAGCCAGCTTCCTCGCTGCACAGGAACACCACGGCGGCAGCAACCTCATGCGGCTGCCCGATCCGTTTCATGGGCACGGCCCGAGCCATCGCTCCGATGATCTTGTCGCTCGTGTCGGTAGCTGAGGCGATTTCTTCCAGCAGTGGCGTGTCTGTCGGGCCGGGGCACACCACATTCGCAGTGATGCCACGGCGCGCTACCTCGCGGGCGATGGTCTTGGTGAAAGCGATCACACCGCCCTTGGCGCCGGCATATACAGCCTCGCCCGACGAACCGACACGGCCGGCATCGGAACCGATGTTCACGATCCGCCCGAAGCCTGCTTCGATCATGGCGGGCAGGCACGCATGCGTCGTGCGCAGCGGACCCTTGTAGTTGATCTCGATGACACGATCCCAGAAGTCCTCGTCGGTCGCCACGAACGGTGTCAGCACATCCCAGCCGGCGCAGTTGACCAGTACTTCAACCGGTCCCAGTTGGTCGGTCGCCGACATCAGGCCTGCCGTGACCGCGTCACCGTCGGCCACATCCATTTCGACAGCGATCGCCGTACCGCCTTCGGCGTTGATCGTGGCTGCCGTCTCGGTTGCTTCGGGGACCCGCAGGTCGGCCACGGCCACCTTCTGGCCAGCTCGCGCCAGCCCCAGGCAGATTTCACGGCCGATGCCTCTGCCGCCGCCCGTCACCAGGGCCACCCGGGCTGTGCTGTCTGGGTCGCTCACGTTGTCTCCTGTCGTCAAGTGCTCGGGCCGGGATGCGTTCTAGGAGCGGGTGGCCTGCGCCACGTCACCCCACTTGTGGACCATGTCTGGGTCCTTGCGGATCTGCTCCTCCGCCAGGTACATGACGACCCGGCTGGCGGTGCCCGTGTATCGGTCCTTCAACCGGTCCGCCATCTCGTTCCACGGGGCAACCAGCGCGAAGTGCTCCAGCATGTCGTCGGTGATGCAGTCGGCCATGCCTGCGATGTCGCCCGCGGCCATGCGCTCGCGCAGCGCGGCGGTCACGCCTTCGTACCCCAGGTCGGTGAACTGGAACGAGTAGTTCGGGGTGGTGCCGTAGAAGGCGATCTGCGTCTTGGCTCGCCGGACGAGCGGCGCCAGCTCTTCGGGGGAGTCGCCTGGCGCGGCGAACACCGGCACGATCAGGTCGATCTCGTCGACGTCGCGGCTGGCCCGCTCGGCGCCCTGGGCCACCTCAGGCAGCAGCCGCTCGCGGATGTAGTGCATGGTGTGCATCGGATGGACGTGCACGCCGTCGGCAACCTCGCCGGCCACGCCGTTCATGATCGGCCCAACCGAGGAGATGTCGACCTTCACGTCGCCGTAGTCGTGGCTGCGAGGCGCCCACTGGGCCGGCAGCAGGCTCAGGTTGAAGAACTCGCCCTCGTAGCTGAGCTTCTCTTCCCGCCGAAAGGCCCGCAGGCACGCCTGCACTGCTCCCACGTAGTCGCGCATGCGTGCCGCTGGCCGGTCGAACTCAGCCGCATAGCGCCGCACGATGTGGCCCTTCACCTGGCTGCCGAGCCCCAGTCGGAAGCGGCCGTTGGTCTCGCCGGCCAGTTCCCAGGCGATCTGGGCCGACACCATCGGGCTGCGGGGGAACGCTACGGCGATGCCGGTGGTGAAGGTGAGGCTGGGAGCTGCCATGGCGGCCGCAGCGAGCTGCATCCACGGCACCTGGCCGGTCTCGGTGTAGAGCATCCCGGAGAAGCCGGCGCCCTCCACCTTGTGGGCTAGGTCGGCCGCATCGCTCCAGGTGGATGAGCCGGTCATGAGATCGAATTCCACCTCGGGGTCTCCTTCAGGCGGGGGCACGAACCCGCTCAACGTAGCCCCCGCTGCTTCGGCGTGTAGCGGGCCGACTGGGCGTAGGGAGGGATCGCTGGCATACGCTGCGGCGATGGCTGCGAACGCGACCTACGACTGGCTGCTGCTGGGCGACGCCGTCGACCGGGCGGCCCGCAAGTGGGGGAACCGCCCCGCGGTGATCTTCGGCGACCGCCATTGGACGTACGCCGATTTTGCCGTCGAAGTGGACAGGGTGGCCAAGGGGCTGATGGCGCTCGGCGCCCAGATCGGCGACCACGTGGCGGTGTGGATGACCAACTTGCCCGAGTGGCTGTGGCTGCAGTACGCCATCCCGAAGGTGGGCGGCTGCATTGTGCCGCTCAACACTCGGTACCGGACCGACGACGTCGCGTACACGGTGGCGCAGTCGGAGAGCCGGTTCATGATTTCGATCGACCAATCCGGCCCGATCGACTATCGCCAGATGCTCTGCGAGGCCTACCCGGAGATCACCGCAGCCGGCCACCTGGAACGGCTGGTATTCACCGGTGCAGATCGTGACGACGCCTTGGCCGATGCGATGAGCTGGGATGATCTGCTCACCGCGGGGGAGAGCGTCTCCGACGATGAGCTGGCAGAGCGCGCCGCCAGCGTGACCGTCGACGACCGCATGATGCTGGCGTACACCTCGGGCACCACCGGTCATCCCAAGGGTGTGGTGCACACCCACCGCCCGCTGCGCAACAGCCGTGAGCGCTCGATGCTGCTGGGTCACACCGCCAACGACATCCACATGAGCTACTTGCCGCTGTTCCACCTGTTCGGCTACGGCGAGGTCTCGATCCAGGCCTCGCACTGGGGCGACCTACTGCGAGCTCAAGACGAGCACCCTCGTGACGTGTCCAGCCTGCGCATGGGAACGCTGGCGGCCGGCATGGAATCGTCCACCCCCATAGCTCGCCGGGCTCAGGAGGTGTTCTGCCCGACCATCTCGGGATGGGGCATGAGCGAATCGTGGGCATTCGTGAGCTGCAGCCACCCCACCCACTCTGTCGAGCAACGCACCGAGGCCTCCGGCTACCCCATGGACGGCATCGAGTACCAGATTCGTGACCTGGAAACCGGCGCCGAATGCCCGCCCAACACCCCGGGAGCGCTGTTCGTCCGCGGCTACACCGTGATGGAGGAGTACTGGCGGCGCCCCGAAGCCACGGCCGAAGTGCTCGGCGATGACGGTTGGCTCGACACCGGCGACATCGCAAGGATGCGCCCCGACGGTCACGCCGTCTTCATCGGCCGTCACAAGGACATG
>NZ_JAPYOK010000013.1:0-2509 GCF_028283155.1 Candidatus Poriferisodalis multihospitum
GCCTCGTCGAAGCGGTCCATGCGGCTGCGCAGCGTGCCGAAGTCGAAGCCGTAGGCCTCGTGCTCGTTCTCCTGCCATCCGGCACCGATGCCCAGCACGACGCGTCCGCCTGAGATGTGATCGATGGTCGTGGCGATCTTGGCCGTCAATGCCGGGTTGCGATAGGTGTTGCCGGCCACCAGCGGGCCCAGGCGCACCCGGGGCACCGCTACCGCAAGCGCTGCAAGCACTGACCAGGCCTCGTGGACCGGCTGATCGACGTTCTCCTCGTTGGGCATGAAGTGGTCTGCAAACCACAGGCCGTCCCAACCGGTGGCTTCCGCGTGCTGGCAGCACTCGATGATCGCCGAGATCTCTTGGTCGTTCTTCGTCCAGAATCCGAAACGCATCGGGACAGCCTGCCACCCCGAGGCTGACTTCGCAGTTGGCGGAGCGCCCGGAGTCGAGATATACCTAGAGCATGTCTTGGATATACTCAGGCGCATGACGAAGCGATTGGTCGACATCGACGACGAGCTGCTTGAACAAGCGCGCCTCATCACCGGAGCGTTGACCATGAAGGACACCGTCAATGCAGCCCTGCAGAACACCGTCGACGCCGAATTGCGATTGAGACACGCGCATCGAATTGCCGGCCGTCGCGGAACGGACATCGCCGATGAAGAGGTCATGTCGGGCGCTTGGCGTTGAAACCTCTCTACCTCGCGGACAAGAGCGCGTACGCGCGCATGCACCACACTGCGGTCGCGGACCGGCTCACACCGCTCCTCGTCGACGGCTACGTGGCGACGTGCCCCATCATCGACCTCGAAGTGCTCTACAGCGCTCGGTCTCGCTCTGACTACGAAGACATTCTCGTCGAGCGAGGATCGCTGCCCTCGCTCCCCATTAACGAAGCGGTCACGGAGCGGGCAGCGGCCGTGCAGCGGCTTCTTGCTCAGCGTGGCCAGCACCGACTGCCGCTGCCCGACTTGTTCATCGCGGCTGTCGCCGAAATCAACGATCTGACGGTCATTCACTATGACGCCGACTACGACCGGATTGCGAGCGTCACCGGTCAGGCGACCGAATGGGTCGTCCCGCGCGGCTCCGTCTGACGCTGGATCCCAGCCCTTCGCGCCAACAGTCCAGTCAGCGGCGGCCGGTGAGTGTGAGGCGCAGCAGGTTGAGCGCCGAGATGGCGCTGTAGTCGGCGAGGCGCTCGCGGTCGCCGGGCAGGCGAATCTCGTCGGCCTTGTCGCGGTGAGCGACTGCAGGAATGTCGCCGCGCGCAGGCTGCGCCGAGATCGACACGGCCAGGAACGCCGTGCCGAAGGGATGCTCGGGCGTGGCGGCGTCACGGTCTTCGATTGCCGTGACAGCGAGGCCCACGCTGGCACCGGTGCGCAGGCGGGCCGCTCGGGCGAGGGCCTCGGCGCCGGCGGCCGATGCGAGCGGCGGAACGAGATCGTCGCCCATCGGCGACACCGTCGACGAGCCGGCATGCAGCAGGTACTCCGTCAGGTGCTCTGAGCGGGCCACGATGCCGCCCGCGAATGTGCGCTGGTGGGTCCCGCCGTCGGCCTGGCTGCTGTCGGCTGCGGATGCGAGCCCGGGATCGCCCAGCTTGGCTCCGCCCGGCGCCCGGCCGGCACGCATCGCCGCCTCTGCCGACGACAGACGGTTTGCCATGCGGCCACCGGTGATCGTCTCGGCAACACCGAGCGTCAAGCCCAGCCGCCCCAGCTCAGCGAGCACGGCCGTCTCCATGTTGTCGTCGTCGTAGGCGAAGACCAGGTCGCCCAGCAGCGGCTCCAGCACCGCCTGCTCGGCCTCAATCAGGCGCCACGCTTCGGCGGAGTCGGCACCCTTAGCGGTGATCCGCACCTTGATGCCCTCGATGCCGCTGGCCAGGAACGCCAGCGTCGGGTTGCCGGCCTCGTCCAGCTCGTCAATGCGGCCGGCCAGCATCTCGGCCAGCCCCGATTCGCTCTGGCCCCACGTGCGCAGCACTCGGCTCTCGATGGTCGCGCTGACGCCAGCGCGCCGCTGCAGGTCGCCCAGCACGGTGCCGTTCATCATCTCGCGCATCTCATACGGCACACCGGGCACCACGTACACCATGCGGTCGAGTACCTCTGCGCCTGCTGGCGGCTCAGCGCCGGGAGCGATGGCGCCGACGCCCTGCACCCAGCGAATGGGCGCCACCAGGCCGGGCGCGGTGCCGGGCTGCTGCGGGATCGGCGACGCGCCGACGGGCACCATGGCTTGGCGCAAGTTGTTCTCGGGCATCGGGCGGCTGCGACTGGCGAACATGGAGCGGATCCGCTCGGCAATGCGCTCGTCGAGCACCAACTCGACACCCATCACCGATGCCAGCACCTCACGGGTGATGTCATCTTGGGTGGGCCCCAAGCCGCCGCACACGATGACGGAGTCGCTGCGGTCGAGCGCCAGCCGGAACGCATCCTCGATGCGATCCCAGTTGTCGCCCACCTTGGTCTGGTAGTGGCTGTCGATGCCGGCCAGG
>NZ_JAPYOK010000014.1:0-5251 GCF_028283155.1 Candidatus Poriferisodalis multihospitum
GCTTCTCATGGCTAACGCCCTGAGAAGTCAGGCGGGCGCTTGTCGAAGAAGGCAGCGAGGCCCTCGGCGCGGTCTTCGGTGGCTGCGAGCTGGTGGTTCAGGTCGCCTTCGAGGCGAAGGCCGTCGGCCAGCGGCAGCTCCGAGCCCCGGTGCACGGCTTCCTTGGCGAACTCCAGCGCCAACGGACCTGCGCCAGCCAGCTCGTCCAGCCAGCGATCCACTACCTCGTCCAGATCATCCTCGACGGCGTGTGCCAGCCCCCACGCCAGCGCAGTCGCCGCGTCCACTTCGGTTCCCAGCAGGAGCATCGAACTCGCCCGCGAAGCACCGATCGCACGCGGCAGTCGCTGGGTGCCGCCCCAGGCCGGCAGCCGCCCCTCCAGCGCATCGCGTATCGCGAATCGAGCACTCGAATCGCACAGGCGCACATCGCAGGCCAGCGCTAGCTCGAGTCCTGCGCCAGCGCATGCGCCCGAAATGGCGCAGACCACCGGGTTCCGAACCCCAGCCAACGCCGACGCCGGGTCGGGCTGCAGCTCCAGTGGATCGAAGCCGATGCCCGAGCAGAAGTCGCTGCCGGGCTCGTTGCGCAGCACAAGTACCGCCGGCTCGCGCGCCTCGCGCACCGACGTGCACAGATCAGTCAGTGCACGCGCCGCGGCGCGATCCAGCGCGCCGCCTCGCAGTGTGTGCTCGATGCGATTCAGGGTGCCACCACCCCCTCGGGTGGCCGGCGCAGGTTTCCCCTAGTCGGCCCTGTGCCCAATAATCGGCCTCAGTCGGCCCCGTGTTGGCTCGATCAGCCTCAGTCGGCCGACTTGGTCTTCTTGGGCTCCTGCAGCGCCATGTCCTTGCCGTTGCACTGCAAGGTCACTGCGCCCGGCTTGGTGACGAGCACCTCGATACCGGAATCGGGGTCCTGATAGCGCTTGCCGACCTTCAGTCCCTCGCCGCCGGACGACGCGGAAATGTCAGCCTCACCGCCCTTGGTGACGATGACCTGTACGCCGCCGTCGAAATCCAGACGCTCTCCAGCCTTGGTCGCCACAGCATCCCCCTGGTCTCATCGTGTCAATGCCAAATGTGGTCCGTATGAAGCTACACGCCGCACTGCGGCATTACCTCGCCTTGAGCACACTCGAAGCAGGCGGATCAGAACCGCTCGAAGCGAGACGGCACAATGATCCGGTGACATCGCGCCGCACAGCGCTTGTGGTCGGGGGAACCGGCCCGACCGGACCGCTCGTCGTCAACGGGCTGATCGAGCGCGGCTACGACGTGACCATCCTGCACACCGGACGGCACCAGACCGACCTGATCGGCTCCGAAGTCCGCCGCATCTACACCGACCCCTTCGACGGCGAGGCCACCGCCGCAGCGCTGGGCGACGAGTCGTTCGACCTCGTCGTGGCCATGTACGGGCGGCTGCGGATGCTGGCGCCGTTGCTGGCGGGGCGCTGCGACCATTTCGTGTCGATCGGCGGTGTCGGCGTGTACCGGGGCTTCGGCAGCCCCGACGATCTGTTCCCGTTCGGCATGCCGGTGCCGCTGGCCTACGGCGCGCCGCTGGTCGGCGATGGCGAGGAGTTCCGCAAGCTGCGGATGATCCGGGTCACTGAAGAGGCCGTTTTCGAGTGCCACCCCAGCGCGATCCACCTGCGCTATCCCCAGCTCTACGGGCCGCGCCAGCCGCTGCCCCGCGAGTGGCCGCTGGTGCGCAGGGCACTCGACCGGCGGCCGCACCTCGTGGTAGCCGACGGGGGCTTGACGGTGAAGAGCCAGGGATGGATCGGCAACGCCGCCCACGCCACGCTGCTGGCGTGCGATGCGCCTGCCGCCGCACTCGGCGGCATCTACAACGTGGCCGATTCGTCAGCACTGTCAATCGCCCAGATCGCCGAAGTCGTGGCCGACGAGCTTGGCCATAGCTGGGAACTGGTGTCGCTCCCCTACGAGCTGGCAGCACCGGCACGCCCGCTGGTAGGCAGCTGGTCCACCACGCACCGGGTGCTCGACATCGGTCCGACTGTGCGGGATCTCGGCTACCGGGACGTGTTGGCACCCATCGATGCGTGGCGGGCCGCAACACGCTGGCTGGTTGAGAACCCACTTGAACGCGGCGGGGCGCTCGAACAGCGGCTGGGCGATCCCTTCGACTACGACGCCGAAGACCGCCTGGTAGCAGCCTGGAACGACGCCCGCCATGGGCTTGAGACAGCGCTGGGCAGCATCGACTGGACCCGCGAGCCCAACTACGGCAGCGCATACGTCGGCAACCGCCCCAACCCGGGCGTCGCCGAGAAGCGGCAGAGCCTGAACGCAGCCGAATCGCCCGAAGCCAGCCGGCCCCTGAGCCAACCGGCGAGAACGCTCGGCAGCGCTGCTCAGCGGGCCAGCGGGCCTCGCAGGAGCTGACCCGGCACGGCACCGGTCACCCTGCCGTGCTCGGTGATGACCTCGCCGTTCACGATGGTTGCGGCGAAGCCCGTGGCGGTCTGCCGGAGACGGGCGGCACCTGCTGGCAGGTCGTGCACCAGCTCGGGCATGTCGGGTGAGACCGTGTCGGGATCGAACACGTTCACGTCAGCCGCCTTGCCCACTTCCAGCACGCCACGGTCGTCGAAGCCCCAGGCATTCGCGGGCAGCTGGGTGATGCGGTGTACGGCGTCTTCCAGCGTGAACTCCTGGCGGTCACGCACCCAGTGGCCCAGCAGGTGGGTCTGCAGCGACGAATCCATGATCTGAGTGACGTGCGCACCGCTGTCAGAGAATGTCGGGATCGCCCGGGGGTGCTTCAGCAAGTGCAGCACCAGATCCTGGTCCTGATTGGCGAGGGCCTGGACAAAGAACATCTCCAAGTCACTGTCGAGCGCAAGATCGACGAATGCTTCCATGGGCGAGACGCCACGCTCGGCCGCGATCACGTCCATCGTGCGGAACGGCGGCAGCGGTCGCGTCAGCGGGTAGATGTGCGACCAGATCGGCTTGCGGGCCGCCTGCCCCCACGAAGTGCCGCCGGCAGCGTTGATGCCGTCGAGCAGCTTGATCACCGGCTTCCAGTGGTGGTCCTCGCTGGAGGGGGCGAGCATGCCGTATGTCGTGGGCACGCGCGTGCGGGCGGCCAGCTCGACGATCTTGGCGACATAGGCGTCGTTCCGTTCGGTGTCACGTGAGCGCAGGTCGCCATGGTTGGCCAGCTCGAAGATGCCGGCGCCTATTGCCCCCATCTCGCTGACCAGCGCATCGATCTCCGACCACTCCGCCAAGCGCGAGGCAACCGGGCGGTCGTCGGCGGTCTCATGGTTGTAGGAGATGGAGGTGGTGAAGCCGATGGCGCCGGCGTGCAGCGAGTCGCGCAGCTGCTGCAGCATCAGCGCGAGCTCGTCATCGTTGGCGCCGCGGTCGAATGCCGCTTCGCCCATGGCCCACGTGCGCAGCGCCGAGTGCCCCAGGTAACCGGCGTAGTTGATGCCCTTGGGCGTGGCGTCCACGAAGTCGAGGTATTCGGGGAAGGTCTCCCATGTCCAGTCGATGCCTGCAGCCATGGCCTCGGCGGAAATGTCCTCGGCCCGCTCGAGGTTGCGCACGACGAGATGGCGGGCGTCGGGTCGGGCAGGGGCCAACGTGAAGCCGCAGTTGCCCATCACGGCGGTGGTCACGCCGTGGAAGCACGAGCTCTCGCCCATCGGATCCCAAGCGATCTGGGCGTCCATGTGGGTGTGCACGTCAATGAACCCGGGTGTCACGACGTGGCCCTCGGCGTCGATGGCGCGGTCGGCCTTCCTGCCGGCCAGCGCCCCAGGTGTGTCGCCGATCTCGGCGACAACGCCGTCTGAGATCAGCACGTCGGCCCGCCGGGGCTCCGAACCCGTGCCGTCGATCAACGTTCCGCCAGAGATCAGCAGATCACCCATGTCGTGCCCCCGTTATCGCAACCACCGCCCTCGGCGTGAGTGCCCGTCTCAGCGTACGGCAGCCGAGCACAGCGCACCCGCCGACGTGCCGTCCCGACCGCTGCGCCGCCGCTCGCGCCGCACATATGCTGCCCGCCGTGACCCTCGAAGCCGAAGCATCCCGCCTCATCGACCAGATCAACGCGCTGAACATGCCGACGTTCGAGCAGGTCGGCCCCGAGCGAGCTCGCGCCGGGTGGGAGGAGCGTCCCAACCCCGGCGTATTCGTGGAGGTCGCAGGAATCGAGGACCGGACGATTCCGGGACCCGACGGCAATGACATCGCCGTGCGGATCTACCGGCCCAGCGACGGCGCGGCGACCGCCGATGCGGCTGGGGCGCTGGGCTGTCTCGTCTACTTCCACGGCGGCGGCTGGGTGGTCGGCAGCATCAATACCCACGATTGGGTGTGCCGCTCGCTGACGATGCTGGCCGGCGTCGTCACCGTGTCGGTCGACTATCGACTCGCTCCCGAGCACCCGTTCCCGGCCGCCGCCGACGACTGCTGCGCTGCGACCCAGTGGGCGATGAACAATGCCGCCGATCTGGGCATCGACCCCGCCCGGGTGGCGATCGGCGGCGACAGCGCCGGCGGCAACCTGGCGGCAGCGGTAGCGCTCATGTGCCGAGACGGCGCGGCCAACGGCGACGCATGCGGCCAACCGGCGCTGCAAGTGCTCATCTACCCGGTCACCGATTTCGACCGCGACACCCATTCGATGATCGCCAACGCCGAGGGCTACCTGCTGACCCGCGCGACGATGATCTGGTTCGACGATCACTACTGCCCCCCGTCGGAACGCAGCAACCCGTACGCAGCCCCGCTTGCGGTCGACGATCCGGCCGGTGTGGCGCCCGCGTTCGTGATCGTGGCCGGGCACGATCCGCTGCGCGACGAGGGCGTCGAGTACGCCCAGAAGCTGGCCGATGCCAAGGTGCCCACGACGCTCATCGAGTACCCGGGCCAGTTCCACGGGTTCTTCAGCATGACCCGTTTCCTTGATCAGGCCAAGGAAGCCCAAGAACTCACCGCCAGCGTGCTGCGCCGCACCCTCGCACCGTCGGGCTAGACAAGCCTTCTCGCCGAGCGCAAGGAGCAGCACCGCCATGCCGAAACGAGAGCGTCATGCACCGGGAACACCGTCGTGGGTCGACTTGGCGACGACTGATGTCGAAGGTGCCCTTGGCTTCTATGCAGCCGTGCTCGGCTGGGACTTCGAGCGCGACCCCAGCGGCGAGATCAACTACGTCATGGCTGTCGTGGACGGGCATCCTGCCGCTGGGGTGTTCGACATGCC
>NZ_JAPYOK010000015.1:0-32990 GCF_028283155.1 Candidatus Poriferisodalis multihospitum
CCGTGCTTGACCCGGATGGTGTGCCCGTCGACATCGACCGTCGAGGTGTGCCGTTCGAGAGCCGTGCGCACGACGGTGCGGGCCCGCAGCCCGAGCGTGCCGGTGAGCTGCGCCGCCAGGTCCGCGAGAAGGGTCACGTCTTCGGGCCGGCACAGGGCAGTGAGCGTGTACGCAGGGCGGCCCTTCTTCATCACGATCGGGACGGCCCACGCATCCAGAGCGCCAGCGCCAAGCAGCGCATCGATGGCATGTCCCAGCACCTCGCCGGAGACATCGTCCAGGTTCGTCGCCAGTTCCACCAGCTCGGTCGTGCTGCTGGCGCCCTCCACGGCCGCCATGTCAGCGGCCAACGAGATCGCCTGCTCGCTTCTCGCAACGGTGCCGATCAGCACGCCGGTGACGTTGGGGCGGCCGGGCAGATCACGGGTGCCGGCACCGAAACCGGAGCTGGTGATGGTCATGGCCGGCGCCGCTCCGAAGTGACCGGCTAAGGCCGCAACGATGGCGGCCCCCGTCGGCGTGGTGAGTTCCATGTCGATGTCCACGCCGACGATCGGTCGGTCGGCGAGCAGATTGACAACGGCGGGCGGCGGGTTCGGCAGCACGCCGTGGGCGGCATTGATGGTGCCCTTGCCCACCGCAACCGGTCCGCAGCACACGGCGTCGACGCCGAGCGACTCGAGCGCGGCGCACACGCCCACGATGTCCACGATGGCGTCGAGCGCACCGACCTCGTGGAAGTGAACCTCGTCGGCCGGAACCCCGTGAACCAGGCCTTCGGCGACTGCCAGCGCCTCGAAGACGTCCATCGCACGCTTCCGCACGCGTTCATTCAGCGGCGACACAACGAGCAGTTCCCGTATGTCCCGCCAGCGCCGGTGATGATGGCCCTCAGGCGCATCGACGATGGCGTGAGTGGCGGCAATCTCGTTTCTGGTCACCCGCTCGACGCCCAGCTTCCAGCCGTCGAGCCCGAGCGTGTCGATCTGGGCGGTGACGAAGTCGAAATCTGCGCCCGCATCCAGCAGCGCGCCGAGCGCCATGTCACCGGCGATGCCCGACACCGGGTCGAACCAGGCCACCGTGTCGCCCGACGGTTGATGTCCCGCGGGGACAGTCGTCTCGGCTCGTGCGGGACGTGGTTCGACGACGGGCGCGCCGGCTCCGTGGCTGTCGTGCATCATCCCGCCCTGTCTCGCTGAGTTGCCGCCAGGTCCAGAATCCGCATGGCGGCCATGGCTGCGCCGAAGCCATTGTCGATGCCCACCACAGTGATGCCGGCGGCACACGACGCGTGCATGGCCAGCAGTGCCGTCACGCCGTCAAGCGCTGCGCCGTAGCCGGCGCTGGTCGGCACCGCGATGACCGGCGCAGACGCCACACCCGCGACGGCAGTGGCGAGTGCTCCTTCCATGCCCGCCACCACGATGACCACCTCGGCCGATGCCAACGTGTCGATCTCGGCCAGGAAGCGATGGAGTCCGGCGAGGCCGATGTCGGCCACCATCCCGGCATCGATGCCGAATGCGGCGAGCACCGCTGCCGCTTCAGCAGCCACCGGTCCGTCCGACGTTCCTGCAGCGGCCACCACCACTCGCTCCGGACGGGCGGCGGCGGCGCGCCACACCACCGTCGCCAAGTCGGCCGAGGGCTTGGCTGCATCGCCGGCCCCCTCAGGCTCCCGATCGGCTGGGCGATGCACCGCGCCGCCAGGGCATGCGGCCAGTGCTGCTGCGACCTGGTCGGTGCTCGCTCTGGTCAGCAGCACCGGGCCGGAGCCGCCGCTCAGCATCTCGGCCACGATGCGCGCGCACTGGCTGGGCGATTTGCCGGGCCCATAGACGGCCTCGGGATGGCCGGTGCGCAGCGTGCGGTGATGGTCGATACGAGCGCCGGCGATGTCCGCATACGGCAGCCGGCGAAGCTGCGCCAGCGCCTCGTCGGCACTCACCGTCCCGTCACGAACTTCTGCCAGCAATCCGGCGAGCTGTTCTGCGTCCATCGCCTGCCGTTCTACCCGCCGCAGCCCGGGGTCGGGTGCCTGCGGCACGGTGCGTATCCTGCCCCGATGACTGCTGCCGCTGCACCGGAGGGCGCCCCTGCCCTGTCGCCGTCGACCCGCATCGGGTACATGGGCCCGCACGGCACCTTTACCGAGGCTGCGCTGGCGACCCAACCGGACCTGTCGCAGTGCACCCCCGTCCCGCTCATCTCGGTGCCCGAGGTGCTCTCGGCGCTGGATGACGGCGAGGTCGACTACGGCTTCGTGCCGGTGGAGAACGCCATCGAGGGTGCGGTCAACGTCACGCAGGATGCGCTGGCGTTCGACTTCGACTTCCTCATCCAGCGCGAAGTGGTGGTGAACGTCCAGCTCGACCTGATGGCGCTGCCGGGCACCGCCACCGCCGAGGACCTGACGGCAATCCACACCGTGCTGTCGTTCCCGGTCGCCATCGCGCAGTGCCGTGCGTTCCTGCACACCCAACTGCCCGACGCCCAGATCGAGGCAGCCACCTCGACCGCCCTCGCGGCGCGGCGCATCGGCGAAGAACAGCTCGCCGGCGTGGCGGCGATCGCAAGCCCCACCGCGGCAGAGATCTACGGGCTGGAAACCGTCGTCGCCGGCATCGAGGACCATCGCGAGAACCAGACCCGCTTCCTGCTGCTCGCCAAGAACCAGGTGCCGCCGGCCAGCGGCAACGACAAGACCAGCATCGTGGTGTTCCAACAGCAGAACGAGCCGGGCAGCCTGCTGGGAATCCTCATGGAGTTCGAGGCCCGCCGTCTCGACCTGTCCCGGCTGGAGTCGCGGCCGACCCGGCGCGGTCTCGGTGAATACTGTTTTCTGCTCGACTTCGAGGGTCACATCTCCGACGAAGTGGTTGCCGATTGCTTGCGCGCGCTCAAGATGAAGCAGCGCGACGTCAAGTTCCTGGGCTCGTTCCCTGCGGCGAACGGCAACTCGTCAGGCCGTGAGCGCGTCAGCGAGGAGGCCTGGACCTCCTCAGACGACTGGCTGCAGTCGCTCCGCCGCCTCATCAGTTGACCGTGTCTGATGCGCCCCGACGCCTTCCGGCCGGCTGAGTTTCCACGTTCAGCGAACTACGACCCAGATTGGGTCCTCGACAACATGATGGGACCCAATGCGCTGTGGCTCACGGAGTCGCTGGCGGAGTCCATGGAGCTCAGCCCGGGAATGCGCGTCCTCGACCTGGGCTGCGGCCGGGCACTGAGCTCGATCTTCCTCGCCAAGGAGTTCGACGTGCAGGTGTGGGCGACCGATCTGTGGGTCGATGCCAGCGAGAACTACCGCCGGATCTGCGGCGCCGGCGTCGAGGACCGGGTGTTTCCCATCGGGGCCGAAGCACACGCACTGCCGTTTGCCGAGGGGTTCTTCGACGCCATGGTGAGCATCGACGCCTATCACTACTTCGGCACCGACGACCTCTACCTGGAGAGTCACCTGGCTGGGCTGGTCAGGACCGGTGGTCAGCTCGGCATCGTGGTTCCGGGACTGGTCGAAGAACTGACCTCAGCCGGGCCGCCGGAGCATCTCCAGCGCTACTGGGAACCCGCGTTCTTCAGCTTCCACAGCCCGGCGTGGTGGAAGCGGCACTGGGAAAACAGTGGGATGGTGACCGTCGAGCTTGCCGACCTCGCACCGGACGGATGGAGGCACTGGATGCAGTCGGACCTGATCTGGTCCGAACGGCTCAACAAGCCCACCGACGAGGCGGACATGCTCGCCGCCGATGCAGGGCGAACGCTGGGACTTGTCCGCCTGGTCGCCCGCCGCAACGAGCAGCCGCCAGCTCGCCTCGATGAACTGGAGCAAGGGATGAATCAGCCCGCCCATCCACTCGGTGAGATCGTGCGCGACGGCAACGGCACGACGAGCCTCCGCTTCGAACGCCTGCTGGCGCGCCCGCCCGAGTGGGTGTGGCGTGCGCTCACCGATAGCGACCAGCTCCGGCACTGGATGCCGTGCGACATCGTCGGGCCGCGGGAAGAAGAAGCCGAGGTGTCCGCCCCATTCTGGGATGACATCGTTGCCAAGTACGGCATCGAGGACACGGTGCTCGCCGGACGCATCGTCACCTGGCGCCCACCCAGCACCTTCGCGTGGGAATGGGACGACGAGCTCCTCACCTACCACCTCGAGCCGACGCCCACGGGTACACAGCTCAAGCTGACCATCGATCTCGGCAGCAAGGGGCCAGACGTGCACCTCGTGGCCGCGGGCTACCACATCTGCCTCGACCAACTGTGCGCCCTGGTCGACACCGGCGAGGCGCCACCCTTCATCGACGCCAACCCAAGCCAGTACGAAGCCCTCTACGCCCAACTCGCCGGGTAGTACACGGCGAGGAGCCGCGGCGGGTTACACCCAGGGGCAGTTGGAGTTGCGGTCGCCGAAGGTGCCGCCCGTGCGGTAGCGGTCCAGCGTGAACGGCTTGAGCTCGTCGGGCTTGTCGCCGTGCACCATCATCTCGGCGGTGAGCTTGCCCACGCCGATCATCTTGAACCCGTGGTTGGAGTCGGCGATCACCCAGGCGTTGTCGGCGACGTAGTCGAACACCGGCACGTTGTCGGGAGTGAACGCCCCGATGCCGCCGTTGCGGCGCTCCTTGAAGTACGGCCGCAGATCTTCCAGGCGCTTGAACAGCATGCCGAGGGTTGCGCAGTAGTAGTCGGCGAACCACTCCTCCGCCTGGTACTCGTCGTTCAGGTGGCCGTAGGGCTCCACTGCCGCTCTCGGCCCGATCTTGATCGGGATCGTCCCGCCCTGCAGGCCGGGGGCGCCCACCCGCTCCGCTGCGTAGCGCGTGTACGAGTAGAAGTGGTCCTTGAGGAACCGACCGTCGGGTGAATACACCGGCGTGTTCATGAGCTCGACGTGCAGCACCGGCGAGTCCTTGTGCTGGGCAGTGCGGAAGTCGACGCCGGGCGGCAGCAGCACTTCGCCTTCGAGCAGCCGCCAGTACGTCCACATGTCCATCTGCTCCTCGACGTGCCCGTCGGGGTACAGCACGTCGAGCTGGCTGGGGCCGCCGAGCCACTCCCAATGCGTCGGCGTCCACGCCCCCGCACCCACCACGACCTGCTCACACGCGATCGACCCCTGGGTGGTCTCCACCGCAGTGACCGAGCCCGAGTTGTCGAACTGGTAGCCGGTCACGGTGGCGCCGTAGACCCGCTGCACGCCCCACTGGCGACACTTCTGGTCGAGGCCCCACACGGCCAGGTGCGTGCCGGCGTAGCCGGAGCGGTGCTCGTGCAGCACCACATCGCAGTTGTCGGTCTTGAAATCGGGCCAGAGGTTGGTGAGAAAGGCGCGGGCCTCTGCACCGGTGTAGACGTCGGAGGGGTAGCCGCTGGCTGCCTGGGACGCTTGGAGCTTCAAGTAGTCGTCGGTCTGGTTGGCCTCGCCCACCGACACGTAGCCGACCTGCTGGAAGCCGAGGTTTACCGGGTCGGATTCCCACACCTCCACGCTGGCTCGCAGGATGGCGTGCAGCGGCCCGGTCATGTACATGTTGCGGACACAGCCGCAGGCCAGCCCGGTGGCGCCTGCGCCCGGACCCTGCTTGTCGATCAGCACGACGTCGCTGCCCGAGCCCTTGCCGGTGCGCTCGAGGTACATGGCCAGGTGGTAGGCGCTCGACAGCCCGTGCACGCCCGCACCCACCACCACGAAGCGGGCATGGGACGGCAGCGGCACGGCGTCGAACACCGGGATGGCGGCCGGGTTGACCGCCTGGCCGTCCACTTCCGGCGGCAGGGGCCGGTTGGCGAACGGGTACCACTGGTTGTGCTCTGTCGGATTGGGGATGGAATTGGTCATTGCTGTCCTTCTTTCAATTGGAGATCACGTGTGGTCGTCGGCGGGCGGGAGCCGGTAGTCGGCTCCCAGCGTCCGCCAGATCATGGGGACGCCGGGCCGGTACGCGAGGTGGTAGCGGTTGGGCGCGTCCAGGATGGTCACGTGAGCCGGACTGCCGTTGGTGAGCCGCCCAACGTCAGTCCGGCCCAGCGCGACTGCTCCGCCGACCGTCACTGCGGCGACGGCTTCGTCGATCGTCATGCCCATGTCGCGCACCGCCATGGCAATGCAGAACGAGATGGACGTCGTGTAGCTCGAGCCCGGGTTGCAGTTCGAGGCCATCGCCACCGTGACCCCGGCGTCGATCGCCCGGCGAGCATCCGGGTACGGCTGGCGGGTCGAGAAATCAGTCGCCGGCAGGAACGTGGCCACGGTGTCACTGCCAGCCAGAGCCTCGATGTCGTCGTCGGAGAGATAGGTGCAGTGGTCCACCGACGCAGCGTCCATCTCGACGGCAAGCTGTACTCCGGGTCCGTGGCCGAGCTGGTTGCCGTGCACGCGCAGACCCAGCCCGGCGTCCCGACCCGCCTCGAGCACCCGGCGGGACTGCTCCACGCTGAACGCACCGGTCTCGCAGAACACGTCGATCCAGCGGACATGGTCCCGAACCGCGTCGAGCATCGGCCCGCACACCAGGTCGATGTAGTCGTCGGCCCGTCCCGCGTATTCGCTGGGCAGCAGGTGAGCTCCCAGGAACGTGGCTTCGGGGGTGACCTCTGCGGCCAGCAAGGCAAGCTCGATCTCGGAGTCCAGAGACAGGCCGTAGCCAGTCTTGATCTCCACCGTGGTGGTGCCCGCCCGGTGCGCCTCGGTCAGCCGCTGGGCGAGCGAGGCAGCCAGAGCGTCGCGGCCGGCGCCGCGGGTGGCCTCGGTGGTGACCCGGATCCCGCCGCCGTCGTAGGGCTCGCCAGCCATCCGCCGAGTGAACTCCTCGGACCGGTCGCCTGCGAACACCAGGTGGGTGTGGGAGTCGACTAAGCCGGGCAGCACGCACCGGCCGGCTGCATCGAGTCGCTCGTCGGCAACGGCACCCGACGGGCCCACTGCCACCACCGTGTCGCCGTCGATGATTACCGAAGCATCGGTGAGCACGCCCAGCGGGCCGCTCCCCAGAGCGGGGTCATTGGTGACCAGCTCGCCGATGTTGTCGATCACCAGGGTCATGGCGCGGTGACCTCCGTGATAGCCGCGGCCAACTCTGTCGCCACGTCGATCGTCGTGTGCTTGCCGTCACGCACGACGGTTGTGCCGCCCACCACCAAGTGGTGCACATCGGCACTGGTGGCCGCGAAGATCGCAGCGGCCAGCGCTGTCGCGGCGTCGGTGCCCGCCATCCGTACCGAATCGAGCCTGATCGTCGCGAAGTCGGCCAGCGCGCCTGCCTCCAGGCTGCCGCCCTCCGGCCAACCGAGCGCTTCGTAGCCGCCGGATGTGGCCATCGCGGCGAGATCGTCGGCTCCGAACACGCCGCGCTCGCCAGTCGTGGCGCGCTGGTCGCCTTCGACCGTGCGGGCTTCTTCGAATATGTCGACGGCGGCGTGGGAGTCGGAACCCAGGCACAGACGGGCACCTTGACGGGCCAAGCCGGCGCTGGGTCCGATGCCGTCGGCCAGGTCGCGCTCGGTGGTGGGGCACAGGCAGCAGAACGCGCCGGCCTCGCCGATCAACGCCTGATCACGGCCGTCAGCATGGGTGGCGTGCACCAGGGTCGTCGTCGGGCCGAGGCCTCCGGCCTGCGCGATCAGGTCGATGGGAGTTGCACCGTGGACGCCGAGACACTGCTCGTTCTCCGCCGGTTGCTCGGAGGCATGGAAGTGCAGCGGGGTGCCGCGCTGCTGTGCCCAGTCCGCCGCCATCTTGATGGAGGGCGGATCGACGGCTCGCACCGAGTGCACAGCTGCGCCGACCTGCACGAGCGGGCTCGATGCCGTGGCAGCCAACTCCTCGACCCGGGCAACCCACCGGTCGGCACTGCCGTCGCTGAAGCGGGTTTGTTCGGGTCGCAGCGGCTCGTAGCCACTGTCCAGCGCGGGGTTCAGCCCGCCATGGAGGTACAGCGTGTCCAGCAGGGTCAGGCGGATGCCGGCATCTTGGGCCGCGGACACCATTGCCGCGCCCATGGCGTTGGCGTCGCCATAGCTGCCCCCGTCGGGACGGTGATGGACATAGTGGAATTCGCCGGCGACGCCGATGCCAGCCAGGGCCATCTCAGCGAACACTGCCCGGGCCAGCCGGCTGTAGCTGTCTGGGTCGAGCCGGCCCGCCACCCGGTACATCAGGTCGCGCCAGGTCCAGAAATTGCCCCGCTCCGTGTGGGTTCGGCCTCGCAGAGCCCGGTGGAACGCATGGCTGTGCGCGTTCGCCAGCGCCGGCAGCGTGAGCCCCGCCAGCGGCACCGCGCCTTCGGGCCGGACGGGCACACCTGCGCGAACCGCCGTGATGCGGTCGCCCTCGACCGCGATCACCACACCCTCTGCGACCCGGGGGCCGCCGAGCCAGGCCGTCTCGCACCAGTAATGAGCGGTCATGAACTCATCTGCTGGTTGAACCGGGTGATGCGCTCGATGAAGGCGTCACGGTGGTGCTGCTCGAACTCGTCCCAGGTGCTCAGCGTGGATGGATCAGCCCGGTCGGTGATGAGGACACCGTCGAGGTGATCGCACTCGTGCTGCCAGGTCCCCGCGGTCAGGCCACGCACGGTGATGCAGTGCTCGGCTCCTTCACGGTCGAAGTAGCGGACGCGGAGATTCACCGAGCGAAGCACGTCGCCCCGCAGCGGCACCGACAGGCAGCCCTCATTGATCACCACGGTCTCGTCGTCGAGCACTTCCAGCTCGGGATTGATGGCAACGGTCAAGGGGATCGGCGGCTTGTAGGGGTAGCGGGGATTGTCGTTCACTTCGATGACGACGACCCGGTCCGTCTCGCCGATCTGGTTGGCGGCCAGGCCCGCCCCGTTGGCGTGGCGCATGGTGTCTATGAGATCGTCGACGAGGCCCTGTGTTCGCTCGCTGGCGATCTCGCACCGCGGCACGGCTGCAGCCCGCGCACGCAACGCTGGATGCCCGATGGAGAGGATCTCCCGGACGGTCACACCCGGCGCCTAGGCCTCATGGCGCGGCGGGCCTGTCGGCGGGAATGCGCACGCCGCGCTCGGCGGCCACTTCCCACGCCCGGTCGTAGCCAGCATCGGCGTGGCGCATCACGCCAGTTCCGGGATCGTTGAGCAGCACCCGCTCCAGCTTCTGCGCGGCCAGGTCCGTCCCGTCGGCCACGCTGACCTGGCCGGCATGGATGGAACGGCCGATGCCCACGCCGCCGCCATGATGGATGCTCACCCATGACGCTCCCGACGAAGTGTTGACCATCGCGTTGAGCAGGGGCCAATCGGCGATGGCATCGCTGCCGTCTGCCATGTCCTCGGTCTCGCGGTAGGGCGAAGCCACCGATCCCGAGTCGAGATGGTCGCGCCCGATGACGATCGGGGCCTTGATCTCGCCTGAGGCGACCAGCTCGTTGAACCGCAGGCCCAGCCTGTGGCGCTCCCCGTAGCCGAGCCAGCAGATCCGTGCCGGCAGGCCTTGGAACGCGACCCGCTCGCCGGCGAGCTTGATCCATCGCTTGAGCGGCTCGTCGTCGGGGAACTCTTCGAGCACGGCCCGGTCGGTGGCGGCGATATCGGCCGGATCACCAGACAGCGCAACCCAGCGGAACGGTCCCTTGCCCTCGCAGAACAGGGGCCGGATATACGCCGGGAGAAAGCCCGGGTAGTCGAAGGCCCGCCCGTAGCCGCCGAGCTCGGCCTCGGCCCGCAGGCTGTTGCCGTAGTCAAACACCTCGGCGCCGGCGTCGAGGAAGCCCACCATCGCCTCGACGTGGGTGGCCATGGCCGACCGGGCGCGGCGTATGAGCTCGTCGGGCTGGTTGCGACGCATCTCCTCGGACGCCTCGGGCGACAGGTCGTTGGGAACGTACGTCAGCGGATCATGGGCAGACGTCTGGTCGGTGACGATGTCGGCCGCGACGCCGTCGGCCAGCAGGCGCGGCATCAGGTCGGCGGCGTTGCCGACCAGTCCCACCGACAGCGGGCGGCGAGCCTGCACTGCCTCCTCGCACCGGCGGAGCGCATCGGCATAGTCGTCGGCGACCACGTCGAGATAGCGAGTCTCCACCCGGCGGGCGACCCGCTCGGGATCGACCTCGATGCACAGGGCGACCCCTTCGTTCATGGTGATGGCCAGGGGCTGGGCGCCGCCCATGCCACCCAGACCGGCGGTGACGGTGAGGGTGCCGGCCAGCGAACCCTCGAAACGCTTGCGGGCAATGGCCCCGAAGCACTCGTAGGTGCCCTGCAGGATCCCCTGTGTGCCGATGTAGATCCACGACCCGGCCGTCATCTGGCCGAACATGGTGAGTCCGAGATGCTCGAGGCGGCGGAATTCGTCCCAAGTGCCCCAATCGGGCACGAGGTTGGAGTTGGCGATGAGCACCCGGGGCGCCCATTCGTGGGTGCGCAGCACGCCGACCGGCTTGCCTGACTGCACCAGCATGGTCTCGTCGTCGGCGAGGTCGGTCAGCGCCCTGATCATGGCGTGAAACGCCGGCCACGATCGTGCCGCCCGACCGGTGCCCCCGTACACGACCAGTTCGTCGGGACGCTCGGCCACGTCGGGATCCAGATTGTTCTGCAGCATCCGGAAGGCGGCTTCCTGGGGCCAGCTCCGGCAGGTCAGCGAGGTGCCGGTGGGGGCTCTCACCCCGCCGGGCGGGGCATCGGCGGCGTGCTGCGTGCTGGAAGCCATAGACGACCTCAAACTGCGAGATGTGCGGTGTGCCACACGTTAGTGAGTGGCGGCCTATGCTGTCAATATGCAGCAAGACATTTCAGTATCTGAAATAAACGCTGTCACTCCCCTGCACAGGTCGCGTTCGGCAGAACGGGTGCTGGCGCTGTTGGACGCGGTCGTCACCAGCGGTGAGCTCAGCCTGACAGCGGCTGCATCTCAGACCGACATGCCGGCAAGCACGGCGCTACGGCATCTGCGGGTGCTGACCGACCGCAGCTATCTCGTCAAGGGCAGTTCTGGCTCGTACTCGGTGGGTCCGGCGTTCGTGCGCACCGCCTTGGCGTCGCTGCAGTCGGGTCCCTACGCCCGGCTCCGGGCGGCAGCCCAACCCGAACTCGAGCGGCTCGTCGAGGCCACTGAGGAGTCCGCGTATCTGGCCGTGCGCGACGGCGACGCCGCTGTCTACATCGCCACGGTCGAAGGCCGCCGGGCCATCCGTCATGTCGGCTGGGTGGGCCGTTCGGTGCCCATCGAGGGCACCGCTGTGGGCGAGGCACTGCTTGCCGCGCCGCTGGAGCCTGGCGCGCGTCCCGCTCCCATCTTCAACACCGGTGCCATCGAGCCCGACGTCACCGCCGTGTGCGCGCCGATCGGCGGCCCGGCAGGCCCGATCGGGGCGTTGTCCGTGCTGGGCCCTGCGGATCGACTCACCGGCGCCCGCTTGCAGACGGCGGCCGAAGCCGTGACCGCAGCGGCGCTCGCCACGTCGGCCGCGCTGGCGTCAGTCCCCGTGGAGGCGACCTAGCCGTGGAACTGGATGGCCCTGGCGTCACCGTTTCCGATGTCGTCGCGGTGGCCCGCCGCCGTGAAGAGGTCCGACTCAGCGATGCAGCACTGTCTCGCATGGCCGCCGCCCGCGGCATCGTCGAAGCGCTGGCCGAGGGCGAGCCGGCCTACGGGATCTCCACCGGCTTCGGCGCCCTGGCCAACACCACGATTCCCGCCGATCGGCGGGTCGCCTTGCAGCAGTCGCTGATCCGCTCCCACGCCGCCGGGATGGGCCCGCCGGTCGAAGCCGAGGTGGTGCGGGCCATGATGTTCCTGCGTGCACGCACGCTCGCCTTCGGAGCCTCGGGAGCGAGACCGCAGGTGGCACAGACGCTGGTGCGCCTTGTCAACGCAGGCATCGTGCCTGTCGTGCCCGAGCACGGCTCGCTGGGCGCCAGCGGCGACCTTGCCCCACTCGCACATGCTGCGCTGGTGCTGATGGGCGAAGGCGAGGCCCTGACCGGTGACGGGGGCACTATCGGCGGCGCCGAGGCCCTGTCCGCGGCGGGCATCGAGCCCTTGGTACTCGCCGAGAAGGAGGGTCTGGCCCTCACCAATGGCACCGACGGGATCCTGGGAATGCTGTGCCTGGCCGTCCACGATCTGGGCGGGCTGCTGCGCGTCGCCGACATCGTGGCCGCCTGCAGCGTGGAGGCGTTGCTGGCCACCGATCGAGCCTTCGCCGCCGACTTGCTGGCGTTGCGGCCCCATCCCGGCCAGCAGGCCAGCGCTGCCAACCTCCGCGCGGTGCTGGCGGGCTCGCCCATCGTGGCCAGCCACCGTCATGACGACGACCGTGTGCAGGACGCCTACTCCATCCGCTGCACCCCCCAGGTGCACGGCGCAGCCCGCGACACCCTCGACTTCGCCGCCGAGGTGACCGATCGAGAGCTGGCCTCGGCGATCGACAATCCGATGGTGATGGAAGACGGCCGGGTCGAGTCGTGCGGCAACTTCCACGGGGCACCCGTCGCACTCGCTGCCGACTACCTCGCCATCGCCGCGGCCGAGGTCGGCGCCATCGCCGAGCGCCGCATCGACCGGCTGCTCGACGCCAAGCGTTCCCACGGACTGCCGTCGTTCCTGGCCGACGACCCCGGCGTGGACAGCGGCCTGATGATCGGCCAGTACACCGCGGCAGCTCTGTGCGCAGAGAATCGTCGCCTGGCCTCGCCGGCAGCGGTCGACTCGCTGCCCACCTCCGCCATGCAGGAGGATCACGTGTCGATGGGCTGGGGGGCGGCCCGCAAGCTGCGGCGGGCGGTCGCGAACCTACGACGCATCCTCGCCATCGAATGGGTGACCGCAGCTCGCGGCATCGAGCTGCGGGCGCCCCTGCAGCCCGCAGCGGGCACCGCAGCCGCGCTCAAGCTGCTGCGCAGCACAGTGCCGGGCCCAGGCCCCGACCGCTGGCTTTCCCCCGAGCTCGCCGCAGCCGATCAGCTGCTCACCGACGAAGCTCTTGTGCCCGCAGTCGAATCAGCCACCGCCCCCCTGACCTGAACTAACTCAGCCACGGGCAGGCACTTCTGCATGGGCACATCGTCATGTACAATTTGTACATGACGGAGATCGCGTTCAGTGATGCACGGAATCGTCTGGCCGATGTGATCACCGAGACCAGCCGGTCCGGCGAACCGATTTCCGTGACAAGGCGCGGCCGTCGTGTTGCAGTAATTCTCGGTGCCGACGCGTTTGACCAACTCGTCGACCGTGCCGATGAGGCCGAAGACCGCCGCGAACTTGCCGCGGCCCGAGCCGAGGATGACTACGTGCCGTGGGAAGAGGTCAAGGCTGCCCTCGGGCTCGAGTGAGCCGGCACATCAGTGAGCCAGTACACGGTCGAGATCTCCCGCCGGGCGGTCAAGACGATCGCCGGGCTCGGACGCGCTGACCAACTCCGGGTTCGGGCAGCGATCGACCTGCTGGCGGACGAACCACGTCCGCCTGGCTGCGTGAAGCTTGCCGGTGAAGCGGCTGCGTACCGGGTGCGGGTAGGCGATTACCGGATTGTGTACGACGTCATCGATGACCGGCTCGTGATCCAAGTCATCCGGGTTGGCCACCGCCGCGACATCTACCGAAACCCCTGAACTCGCCGCTGCCGACCAGATGCTCGCCGGCGAGGCACCGGTGGCCGGAGGGAAGGAGGCTGCGGGCTTCGCGGCTCAATCGGCGGCAGTGGCCTCGATCTCAATCATGAGCCCGGGGAAGGCGAGCTGGGTGGCCCCGATCAAGGTCATGGGAGGGGTTGCGCCCAGCGGTCCGAACCGCTCGCCGAACACGCCGAAGTTCCTCAGAGCATCGTCCATGTCGGTGACGTAGACGGTGAGTCGCGTGATGTTCGTGAGATCCATGTCAGCGGCATTCACGACGGCTTCGAGATTGTCGAGCGCCAGCGTCATCTGGCTTCGCATATCCCCGGCGTGTTGCGGCTTGCCCTCGGCATCCACCGATGTCTGACCTGCGCAGACGAGTTGCCTGCTCGCTCCCTCGATGATCTCGGCTTGGTTGAATCCGAAATTCAGTGACCATGGCCACGGGTTGACTGGCGTCCTCTTCATTGCGTCGTCTCCTTTGCTCTGAACGACTTGGCGGAGGGAGGGGGATTCGAACCCCCGGAGGCTTGCGCCTCAACGGTTTTCAAGACCGTCGCAATCGTCCACTCTGCCACCCCTCCGTCGGCCAACCTACCGGCCCGCTTCAGGCTCATTGGCGGGAATTGGGATCGCTGAATCCCGCTGGTTGGGGTTATCTTGAGTCGGCGCGGCTGCCGCCCGAGGGCTCGGCCGCACATGGAGAGGTGGCCGAGTCAGGTTGAAGGCGCTTCCCTGCTAAGGAAGTAACTGCCGCAAGGTGGTTCGTGGGTTCGAATCCCACCCTCTCCGCACCCGTGAGACCGCCGTCAGCAACGCTGCGATGAGGCCGCGTCGGCGTGGGCTAGCCGCCCTGCACCACAGGAAGAACCTCAGTCTCCAGCAGCCTGCGCGCAACCGTGCCCTCGGGTGACGCATACACGTTCTCGTTGAACTGGCCCGAGAGCAGGACCTTGTCGATGCCCATCGACTCCAGCTCGTTGAGCTTGGCGATGCAACGGTCCGGCGTGCCGACCACGCCGAACCGGTCCATGAAGTCGGCCGGGAGCGACGCTGCCTGCGGCGACTCGTTCCGCGAATGCCCGCCGAAGTCGTAGACCTCGTGCAGCGTGTGCAGCGTCTTCGCCGTCTCTTCGCTGGTCGGCCCGACCGGCGTGCCGCCCTGCATCACCTGGAAGCGAGCGAAGACCGACATGGGACCCCTGATCAGGTCGCGTGCGGTGTCGGGGTCGGCGTGGCACGCCATGTTCAGGTACGCGCCGAACTTCACACCGTCAGGATCGAGGCCGGCGTTGCGTCGGGCCGCCTTCGCGACATCGATGCCCCACGCGAGGCGCTCGGGGTCGGCGCCGACAGCGAACATCACCCGATCGGCATGAACCGCCGCGATACCGATCACCTTCGGGCCGGTGGCGGCCACCTCGACGGGAACCTTGCTGCCGTTGGTGCCGAGCGAGTCTTCGCTGAGCGTGCCCCATGCCATACGGCTGACGCCGGGCCCCTCCGCAAGCTCCAGCGCATCGGCCGGAGCGGCGTACTCCAGCGGGATGTCGATCTCATCGAAGGGCACGTCGCCGCCGCTGAGATATGCCTGCAGCTGCTTCAGGTGACGCTCGAAGTGCCCCAGGCGACCGGGAGCACGGCCGAGGTGCACCAGACACGAGTCGCCCCGACCGATGCCGAACTCGAAGCGCCCGCCCGAGACTTGGTCAATGCTGAGGCACGCGGCTGCATTCACCGCCGGGAGGCGGGTCACCGAATTCCCCACGGCAAGCCCGAGTTTGAGCCGCTCCGTCGCGGTGGCGGCCAGCGCCAGTGCGACGAAGCACTCGCCGCTGAGGTTCTGAGTGTCGACGACCGCCAGTCCGCTCCAGCCCCCGTTTTCGGCTGCCTTGGCCACGTCCCTGATCTGCAGCGGCGCCGGAAATGCGTGAAGCCAGAGTTCCATTGTCGTCTCCTGCCGTTGTCGTGTGTCGGCCAACGCACGCTAGTGAACGGCCTTGGCATGCGCCCGGGGACGGCAGGCTGAACGTGCCCCACGCCATGCGGCTGGGGCCCGGGCACGGCAGGCTGCCCCCAGCGCACGTCTCGCCGCGTACCGTTGGCCGAGCACATTGGGGACAAGGAAGTAGGCCTGCATGAGAAACCGGCTGCTTCGCTTCGCGACGTATGTCGCCGTGGGCGTCGTCACTGGTTTGATCGTCGCCGCAGTGGCCGAGCTCAGCGAGAAGGTGCTGCTGGAGCGTGTGCTGCACCTGCCGCCCTGGCAACGGATGATCGCGCCGGCACTCGGATTGTGGGGCGCCGTGCTGCTGCTGCGCTGGGCCGACGCCGGCCGGCGGCTCGCGCCCTCGACCTCCGAGGAGTACATCCGCGCCTTCCACGACCGCAACCACCCGATGCGATTCCGGGACCTGCCCACTCGCCTGCTTGCAGGCATCGTGACGGTGGGCTCCGGCGGCGCAGTCGGTCTCGAGGGTCCGTCCATCTATGCCGGCGCAACGGCTGGAAATGCGATGCAGCGGGTCGTCCGCCGGCTGTTCCGAGGCCGGGAGGGCTACGCGCTGCTCGTGGCAGGCGCCGCCGCAGGTGTCAGCGCCATCTTCCAGGCGCCCGCCACCGGCGTGCTGTTCGCGCTCGAAGCCCCCTACAAGAGCGACCTCGGTCGCCGGGCCTTGCTTCCCGCACTGCTCTCCAGCGCTGCCAGCTACGTCGTGTACGTGCTGGTCACCGACTTCGACGATCGCCCGTTCGAGATCGGCACCGAGTTGGTGAGCGTGCAGTTCGGCCGCCAGGAGCTGCTGGGGGCAGCAGTAGTCGGCGCCCTCTGCGGCCTCGCGGCGTCGGCGTTCTGCCGCGTGCTGAACCTGGCCAAGCGAATTCACGCCTCTGACCGGCCGTGGTGGCTGATCGCGCTGAGCGCCGGGGGGATCCTGGTGGGTCTCGCTGCGCTGTGCGAGGTGCTGTTCGACGCGCCGCTGTCGCTGGGACCGACCGCCGAGGGACAGCTCACGGACTGGGCGCTGAACCCCGAGGCATCGCTGTGGCTGCTGGGCGCACTGCTGGTGATCCGGATCGTGGCGACGTCGACGGTGCTGGCAGGCGGCGGCGTGGGCGGCGTGTTCATCCCGCTGGCGGTATTCGGCTTGATCGTGGGTCGCCTGGTGGGCGGATGGATCGAGCTGGGGCCCGAGTCGCTGGCGTTCTTTCCCTTCATCGGCGTGGCAGCGTTCCTTGCCGCCGGCTACCGCACCCCGCTCGCAGCGGTGATGTTCGTGGCCGAATCCACCGGGGCTCCGCTGTTCGTCGTGCCCGCGCTGGTGGCCGTGGCCGTGTCGCAGGTGCTGATCGGCAATGCCTCGGTCTCGCAGTTCCAGCGCGACAGCCGCACCGGCCATCTCGAGCGGCGCTTGGAGATGCCGGTCAACTCCGCCATGTCCACCGAGGTGCCGACCGTGAGTGCCGATGCCCCGCTGGCCGATTTCGTGTGGGGTGTGGCACTGCCGCGCAAGCAGCTCGAAGCCATCGTGATCGGACCCGAACGGGAATTCCTCGGCGTGATACGGCTGAGCGATACCCGCGATGTAGACCGCAACGACTGGATGTCGGTGACGTGCGGCGAGGTGATGACGGCCGACATCACGCCGGCACGCCCGTCGTGGACGCTGCGTGAGGTCACCGAGGCAATGGCAGACGCCGACATCGAGCTGTACCCCGTGATCGACAGCGGCGGACGCATCGCGGGCGTCGTCACCGAGAATGCCATCGTCAAGCTGGTGGACTTCCTCAACGAGACACAGGGCGACCGCTGAGCTCGCCACAACAAGACAGGGCCGATGATGAGTGAAGCCGAGCCGCAACCGATCGGGCTGCTTGAGGGTCTGGCGACAACCCGGGCAATCCGCCGCTACCTGCCCGAATCGATACCCGACGAGGATCTCGCGTCGATCCTGTGGCACGCCAGCCGGGCGCCCAGCGGCTCCAACCGGCAGATGTTCCGCTTTGTGGTACTGCGCGACGGGCCGGCGGCGCAGCAGGCAAAGGCCCTGCTCGGCCAGTGCTTCCGTGACGGCTGGAATGCGAAGCGCTCGGGCGACGGCTACACACAGGGCTCTGGCGCTGCCGACGACTCGCCCAAAGCCCGCATGGCTCGCACCATGCAGCACTTCGTCGACCACTTCGAGGAGACGCCGGTGGTGATCCTGGCGTGCTTGGTGCGCTACCGGAAACCCACCTACGCCGAGGGCGCATCGGTGTACCCGGCCGTGCAGAACCTGTTGCTGGCAGCGCGGGCGCTCGGCTATGGCGGCGTCATCACCGGTTGGCACCGCGACGTCGAGGACGAGCTGCGCGAGCTGCTCGGCATCCCAGAGGGTGTGGCGATCCACGCCACCATCCCGCTCGGGCGGCCCGCAGGGCGCCACGGTCCGGTGCGGCGACGGCCGCTACGTGAGCTGGTGTACGAGGATCGCTGGGATCAGGACGCTGAATGGGCAGTCGACCCGCCGGACACGCGTTTCGCCTCTGCAGGTCCGCCGCCCGGTTCCCCGACCTAGACGGTTTCGGCGGGGCGGTCGGTGTGGCTCCATTGTGACCATGAGCCGATGTACACCTGCGGGCGGCCCAGGCCGGCGCGCTCCATGGCGAGGGCGTCCATGCAGGCGCTGACTCCTGAGCCGCAGTACACGACGGCGTTGTTGCTGCCGCCGGCCTCCTGCACACCCTCAGCCGCATAGCGAGCGCTCAGCGTCTCAGCGTCGGCAAAGCGGCCATCGGAGCTGAGGTTGTCGGTCATCGGCACGTTGATCGCGCCGGGGATGTGGCCGGGGCGCGGGTCGACCGGTTCGGTCTCGCCCCGATAGCGGTCGCCGCCGCGGGCATCAATGAGTACGACGTCAGCGCTGGCGCCAGCGTCGGCCGCGTCATCGATGTCGACGAATGCGCCCGCCGGCCAGGGCCGCACCGGACACTCGCAGGCGGCTCGCGTGTTCGGTGCCGTCTCGGTAGCGCCCGTCCACGAGCCCAGTCCACCGTCGAGCAGTGCCGCATCGTGACCGAGCACTCGCAGCATCCACACCATCCGGCCCGCCGCGGTGCCGTTCAGGTCGTCGTATGCCACTACCGGGTCGTCGGGGCCGATACCCAGGACCCCCAAGGATGCGGCGAAGCTCTCGGCGGTCGGCAGCGGATGGCGACCATGGGCAGGCTCGCCGTGCGCGGACAGATGCGCGGCGAGGTCCACCCAGATGGCCCCGGCGATGTGGCCCTCGAGGTAGGCGTCATAGCCGGACCGGCCGTCGAGATACCAGCGCACGTCGCACAGCACGATGTCGTCGCGGCCAGACAGCTCAGCGGCGCTCACCACGGGCGGCAGCGGAGCCATCAACCCTGCCCGAACATCATCAGCCATTGCTGCTCGCTGCGCGGCTTGAACACGTAGTTCATCTGGCGGGTCTGTCCCATGGTGGCGCTGGGTTCGAACGAGTACCGGTGGCCGGGAAACAGCACGGCCGAATCGGGCACCTTGGCGAGCGTGTCGTGCAGCGACCGGTACATCGCAGCCGGGTCGCTGCCCGGCAGGTCCATCCGTCCGCAGCCGTCCAGGAACAGGGTGTCGCCGGCCACGAGCGCCCCGCCCACCAGGAAGCACTGGCTGCCGGGGGTGTGCCCGGGGGTGTGCAGCAGCTCGATGTCCACCGCACCCACCGACACGACATCGCCGGGGGCGTGCAACTCCATGTCGCTCATCGAGATGCCGGTGGTCTTTTGCACCAGCTCGGCCTCGGGCGCCTGCAGGTGGATCTTCGTGCCCTGGCGTTCGAGCAGCTGGGCGACGCCCTCGATGCTGTAGCCCATCATGTTCCCGCCGATGTGATCGGCGTGGAAGTGCGTGGCCAGCACGCCGGTGAGCTGCATCTCGTCTTCGGCGAGGATGTCGAGCAGGTCGTCGACGGCATACGCCGGGTCCACCACGACCGCCTCGCGAGTCTCCCGGTCGCCGATGAGGTAGGCAAAGTTCACCATCTGGCGGGCGATCGGGTCGCTGGTAGCGAAATCCTGTCCCGACAGCAGCTGGCGAAAATACAACCGGCTCTCGCCGGGCTGGCGTGCCTGCGGATCGTCGGCAGTGTCGTCACCCATGGCAGCGCACAGTACTCACCAGCCGCGCAGAACGGCACGCCCGCTGTCGGGCGGGTTGGCCCGTCGGGCGCGAGCACGGCAGTATGCGCCCATGAGCCAAACGCCTGCATCGCTGTCGGACTTCTACGAGATGGACGAAGTCCTGTCCGACGAGGAAACGATGATCCGCGACACGGTTGCCACGTTCGTGGCCAAAGAGTGGGACCCGATCGTGGGCGACCACTTCGAGGCAGGCACGTTCCCGATGGAGCTGATCCCGACGATCGCCGACATGGGCCTGCTCGGCATGCACCTCGACGGCTATGGATGCGCTGGCGCCTCAGCCATGGCGTACGGCGTGGCCTGCCGCGAGCTCGAAGCCGGCGACAGCGGGCTGCGCAGCTTCGTGTCGGTGCAGGGGTCGCTGTGCATGTTCCCGATCTGGCGCTACGGCTCGACCGAACAGAAGGAGCATTGGCTGCCGCGCATGGCCGCCGGCGAGGTCATCGGCTGCTTCGGGCTGACCGAGCCCGACCACGGCTCCGACCCTGCCTCCATGACCACCCGGGCAGTGCGACGGGGCGACTCGTGGATCCTCAACGGCGCCAAGCGCTGGATCACCAACGCCGGGCTGGCCGACCTGGCCATCGTGTGGGCCAACACCGACGACGGCTTCCGGGGCTTCCTGGTGCCGACCGACTCGCCTGGCTTCGAGGCCCGCAAGATCCAGAACAAGCTCTCGCTGCGGGCCTCGGTGACCGGCGAGTTCTACATGGATGACGTCGAAGTGCCCGAGTCGATGCGCCTGCCCGACGCGCTCAGCATCGGCGCGCCGCTGAGCTGCCTGTCCGAGGCCCGCTTCGGCATTGCCTTCGGAGCTGTCGGCGTGGCCCGCTGCTGCTACGAGCAGGCGCTCAGCTACCAGCTTGAACGCCCCCAGTTCGGCAAGCCGCTGGCCGGCTTCCAGATCAGCCAGATCAAGTTCGCCGACATGCTCACCGACATCACCAACGCCAACCTGCAGGCCATGCGGCTCGGCCAGCTCAAAGAACAGCACCGGCTGCGACCGCATCACATCTCGATGGCCAAGCGTCACAACTGCCGGGTGGCCATCGACACGGCCCGCACCGCCCGGGCGATGATGGGCGCCAACGGAGTCTCGACGGAGTACGCGCCGATGCGCCATGCAGCGAACATGGAATCGGTCATGACCTACGAGGGCACCGAGGAGATCCACGGGCTGATCCTGGGTCAGCAGATCACCAACATTCCCGCCTTCCGCTGATGGCGTACACGGCCCTATGACATAGCGGTACGTCATAGTTTCGTGAACGACACAGAACTGCAATGGCGCTCCCGGAACGCTGGCGGAACCATGGGCGTCATTCGGGTAGAGCGGCGCAACGCGCCGCCGCCGAGGGGAGGGAACGCCATGACCGTTCCGATCAACCGCACGATCACCGGTTCCGCTGCCAGATGGGCACGATGGTTGGTCGTCGCCGCTGCACTGCTGCTGCTGGCCTCCGCCTGCGCCGGCGGCAGCGACGACAGCGGTGATGACGCGGCCTTCTCCGAGGACGCTCCTGCGAGCTTCGCGGCGTCCGACGAAGCCATGGCCGAAGAAGAGATGGACATGGACGAAGGAGCGACTTCGGTCCGGTTGGCTTCGGGCGGCGCCGCCGCGGAAGAAGATATGTCCGACGACTCCGGCACGGGCGCCCTGGCGGGCGGCACGCCAACAGTCCTGGCCGATCTCGGGCGCGACATCATCTACACGGCCTGGATCGAGGTCGAGGCAGTCGACGTGGCCGCTGCGTCCGCCGAAGCGACGCAGATCGTTCAGGACCTCGGCGGCATCACTTTCGGGCAGCAGACCTCGACACGAGATCACGTCTACACGACCTTGACGTTCAAGATCCGACCCGCGCAATTCTCCGCAGCCCTGGACCAGCTGTCCAAGCTCGGCGAACTCGTCGACCAGACCGTCTCCGCCGAGGACGTAACCGGCATCGTGGTGGATCTCAACAGCCGAATCGCCAGTGCCGAAGTCAGCGTCGACCGTCTGCGCGAATTCCTGTCGCGCGCCACCGACGCAGAGGGCGTGGCTGAACTCGAACGCGAGCTGTCGGCACGCGAGACCAATCTCGAGCAGCTCCGAGGACAGCTGCGCACGCTGCGTGACCGAGTGGACCTGGCCACCATCACCCTCACCATCTCCGAAGCCACCGAAGCGGTGCCCGAGACATCGGTGCTGCTGGAGGCATGGCTCGCGGCGGGCGACGACGACCCGTGCCTCGGATTCGCCGACCTCAGCGCAGAGCCGGAGAGTGAAGTCGGTTTCTGCTTCCAGATAGAGAACAACGGCGAAACGACCCTCACCGACATCACGCTCAGCTCCGATGCGCTGCGTTTCAGCATGGACGATCTGGTGGTTCCGGTCGACATGGATCTCGAGCGCATCGAGCCCGGCGACCGTGTCATCGCCAGCCTCACCGAAGAGATCACCGACGGCCGCATCGCCGGCCGAGTCGCTACCAGAGGCTTGGAAATCGATGTGCGCCTGCGGGCACTGCCAGTCGCCGACGACGGCACCGAGCTGGCACGGCTGGCCCGCACCGCGGCAATGCACCTGTATGTCCAAGAAGACGACTCGCCGCCCAACTTCGGCGACGCGCTGAGCGGCGGCTGGAATGCGCTCGTGGCCGTGGGCAACGGCGTGCTGCTGGTCATCGGCGCACTGCTGCCGTTCCTGCCAGTCATCTTGATCGCGCTGGCAGTGGCGTGGTGGTGGCTGCGCCGGCGCCGGGCCCGCCGCGCAGGTGACTGAATCGGACACATACGGACACACTCAGCAATGTCCGTTTTTGTCCGGCACAGGTACGCCAGACTGCTCGCATGCAGGTCGAGGCCGTTCGCACCACAGGCATCTACTGCCGGGCGGATTGCTCGGCTGAGCCGCTGCCCCAGAACGTCACGCACTATTCCAACCCCGTGGCGGCCGAGGTTGCCGGCTTCCGGCCGTGCCTGCGCTGTCATCCAGAACGGCGAGCCGGCTCCCTGGCCGATCTCGACGTGCCCGCGCCCATCGGAGCCGCGCTGTTGCGCATCAACGACGGATTCCTGGACGCGCACGACGAAGAAGCTCTGGCATCGGCCGTCGGCTACAGCGGCCGGCAGCTTCGACGGCTGTTCGAGCAGCACGTCGGGGCGACGCCCACCACCATCGCCCGCTCACGGCGAGCGCACTTCGCGCGCTGCCTGATCGACGACACCGATCTGACGTTCGCCGAGATTGCCCGCGCCGCCGGCTTCGGCGGCCCACGGCAACTGCACCGGGCCATGACCTCGGTGTTCTGCTTCACACCGACCGAGCTGCGCTCCAAGCGACGCCGCGGCGAGTACGCCGAACTTGACGGGGGTCTGGTTCTGGAGGTACCCACCCTGGCGCCGTACGACTTCGGCACGTTCGTCGCCCACCAGGAGTGCCGGGCGATTCCGGGCACCGAAGCCGTGGCCGACGGCGAAACTGGGCCGACATACGCGCGCAGCTTCAATGCCTGCGGGCACCCGGGCATTGCAGAAGTGACAGCCCCGCCGGACGGCGACGAGCACCTGCAGCTGCGACTGCACCTGCCGACCTACGACTCGATCATCGATGCTGTGAGTCGGGTCCGAGCACTGCTGGGCACCGACGAAGACCCGGCACCGGCGGCCAGAGCGCTGGGAGACGACCTCGTGATCAGCCCGCTGGTGCGAACGGCGCCGGGGTTGCGCGTGCCGCGCTCATGGGACCGCTTCGAGACCGCCGTGCGGATCATCGTGGGCCAGCAGATTTCGCTCGCGGCGGCCTCGACGCTCAGCGGACGCATTGCCGAGCGCTTCGGCACGCCGATTGACCCCGTGCTCGAGTGCTGCGATAACGTCTTGGTGCCGCTCACGCACCTGTTCCCGGGCGCTGCAACGCTTGCCAGCGCCGGAGGGACGGGGTTCGCCGGACTGGGGTTCACTCAACAGCGCATCGACACGATCGTCGGCTTCTCCCAAGCGGTTGCCGGCGGCGAGTTGGACCTGACCGCCTCGGACACGCTGACTGCCACCGTCGCCCGGCTCTGCGAGCTGCCGGGGATCGGCCCGTGGACCGCACACCTCATCGCGATGCGCGTGTTCGGCCATGACGACGCGTTTCCTGCATCCGATCTGGGTTTGCGCCGCTCAGCAGAGCGCCTGGTCGGTCACCCCGTCAGCGCTCGCGAACTCGAGGCTCTCGCGGAGAACTGGCGCCCGTACCGTTCGTGGGCCGCACAGCACCTCTGGCATGCCAGTCACCATTCCGCCTCGAACGCTCGCTGACCTGCCCGCCCACAATCTGCCTCGTCCACACGACAAGTCCCCTTTTCGGAGACCGACCCAGGAGCCAACATGAGCACTGACACCCACTGGCATACGACCGTCGACAGCCCCATCGGGCCATTGGGCCTCGTGGCGACCGACGCGGGGCTGCGTGTCGTGTCATGGCGCGGTGACGAGACGTCCGTCAAGCTGCCCGACGACATGGTCGAAGACCCCGAACATCCGATCCTGCGCCAAGCAGCGCATGAGCTCAGCGAGTACTTCGACGGCGACCGCACCAGCTTCGACGTGCCGCTCGACCTGCGCGGCACACCGTTTCAGGAGGCAGCCTGGCGGGCACTCGGCGACATCCCCTACGGCAGCACCCGCAGCTACGGCGAGCAAGCCGCTCTCGTCGGCAGGCCCAGGGCTGTGCGAGCCATCGGCCAAGCCAACGGGCGCAACCCGGTGCCGATCGTGCTCCCCTGCCACCGGGTCATCGGCGCCGATGGCTCGCTCACTGGATTCGGCGGCGGACTCGACCTCAAGACCCAGCTGCTTCAGCACGAAGGCGCGCTGTAGCCGCGGCATGCACCGTCACACAAGGACCACGGGCGGGCAGCCCTGATCATGACGAACACTCAGCTCGTCACCGACGTCCGACGCGCGCTCGCCGAGCATGCCAACCCCGACAAAGCCGAGGGCATGCGCGCCTACATGAAGTCGGAGATGCCCTATCGCGGCGTACAGAAGCCGGCCCGCCGCAAGCTCCTCAGCGCACTCCTGCGCACAGAGCTGTTCGACGACAAGACGAGCTGGCAGAACACCGTTTTCGAGCTCTGGCGCAACGCCGAGTTCCGCGAGGAGCGCTACGTTGCTCTCGACATTGCCGGCGCGTCGAGATGCCGACCTTTCCGCACGCTCGACACGCTGCCGATGTTCGAAGAGTTCGTCGTGACCGGTGCCTGGTGGGATTACGTCGACGACATCGCCACGCACCGCTTGCGTGAGCTGCTCGAGGCATACCCCGGCGACATGTCCGACCACATGCGCTCATGGAGCGGCGACAGCGACATGTGGAAGCGCAGGTCGTCGATCATCTGCCAGATCAACAGAAAAGACGAGACCGATCTCGACCTGCTCTTCGATTGCATCGAGCCCAACCTGTCCCACACCGACTTCTTCATCCGCAAGGGCATCGGGTGGGCGCTGCGCTCGCTCGCATGGACCGACCTGCCGACCGTCGAGAACTACGTGGCCCGCAACCGCGACCGCATGAGCACACTCTCTGCTCGCGAGGCCCTCAAGAACGCCGACAAGATCCGGCGCGCTGCGTAAACCGCCGCCTGCGCTGCCCCTGCCGGTGCAGTGCGCGAGGAGGGACTTGAACCCTCACACCCTTGCGGGCACAGGCACCTGAAGCCTGCGCGTCTGCCAATTCCGCCACTCGCGCGTGGGGCGAACAGACTAGCCTGCGAACCTCCGCTCCTACACTGGGCCGCCGTGGGTGGCGCCAGCCTGGTCGGCAGCGACGGACAGTGCCACGAACTGGGTTCTTCGACGATCATCGGGCGGCGTGACGACTGCGACATCGTGCTCGACGGGCCGAAGGTCTCACGACGGCACGCGCAGATCAGCGCCGGCGCAGACGGCCTGTTGCTGGTGGACCTCGCCAGCGTGAACGGCACGCTGCTGAACGGCGTCGAGATCACCAGCGAGCGCCTGACGCCCGGCGATGTCGTCACCATCGGCACCCACGAGCTGCGGCTGGAGCTGGACTGATGTCCGAGCAGTTGGTGCGGCTGCTCGCGCTGTGCGTGCTCGTGTTGCTGTACCTGTTCTTCTTCCGCGTGATGCGCGCCGTGTGGGCCGGTGTCGCAGCACCTCGCAATCACCTCGGCTGGAGGTCGTTGCGCACGCTGCGAGGCAACGGGCCGGCCAACGGCAACACGGCCCCGCAGCCGATTGCGCTCGTCGTCCGCTCGCCGCTGAGCGCCCAGGGAGAACGTCACCTGCTGGCTGACGCGCTGGTCATCGGGCGCGGTGCCGAGTGCGACGTGATCATCGACGACAGCTACTCGTCACAGGCTCATGCCCGTCTCTACCGCGACGGCAGCCAGCACCTGCTGGAGGATCTGGGCTCGACGAACGGCACATACCTGAATCGCCAGAAGGTCGACAACGCGACGGCTGTACGCATCGGCGATTTCGTGCAGGTCGGCTCCACCGTTTTCGAGGTCGGCACATGACCGGCGCGTACGGTGCCGCAGCACCGCTCAGCCGCGAGACTGCAGGGTCATGACTGCTCCCGCCCGCCAGATGCGCATTCGCTGGGGCGGAGCGTCGGATCGGGGTCTGCGCCGTGCCGAGAACCAAGACGCCATGTACGCAGACATCGGCCTGTTCGTGGTGGCTGACGGCATGGGCGGCCATCTCGGCGGCAGCGTTGCCTCAAGTCTCGCTGTGAAGACTGTCGCCGCGAACTCCCCCTCGACACCGGCTGAACTGCTGGCGGCGGTTCGCCATGCCAACCAGGTGGTGCATCACCGGTCCACCGCCCATGCCGACCTGTCAGGCATGGGCACCACGCTGTGTGCCATCGCCGTGGTGCAGCAAGACGACAACCGAGTGTGGTGCCTGGTCAACGTCGGCGATTCCCGCGTTTACCGCTACCAAGGAGGCGAGCTCACCCAGCTCACGATCGACCACAACTTCGTGGCCGAGATGATCCGGGCCGGCGACCTCACCGTCGAGCAGGCCGCCGACCATCCCCGGCGCAACACGCTGACTCGAGCCATCGGCGTTGAGCCGGACGTCGTGGTTGACGACTGGATCCTCGAACTCACCGGCAACGATCGCTTCCTGCTCTGCACCGACGGCGTCACCAATGAATTGGACGAGTCCGACATCTCCGAGCTGCTCGACATCGATGAGCATCCCTCAGACGTGGCACGCGCCCTCGTCCGGCAGGCCAATGACCGCGGGGGCCGCGACAACTCCACAGCTCTGGTGGTCGACGTTGACATCGAAGGGGTCGCACACGAGCCGACCTCGACGCAAGCCGACGGTCTGCAGCCCGACGGCAGCACCCAGCGAACGCCGAGACGGCGCGGCTGGCGGCGTCCCCGCTCACGCTGAGGCCTCCGCTGCGGGTCCGACGCCGTACCGAGGCAGCGCTCGCCGCAATGGCCGGCGTGGTGATCTGCACGACGTTCGCTGTCGCCGCGCTGGGCATGGAGCAGAACCCGGTCTGGGGCGGTGCCGGCAGGACGGGCGGCACCGAGTCGCTCTGGGGTACCGCCGGTTGGCTGGCCGCCGTCTTGGCCGGCGGCGCGGCAGCTCGCGTCGCCATCAGGCGGTGGGCGCCGAACAGCAACGAGATCCTCTTCGGGATCATCGGGTTGCTCATGGGCGTCGGCTGGGTCTTCGTCGCGCGGGTCGATGCCTCGCTGGCATCGGAGCAGGCAGTCGCCGTGCTGCTGGGATTTGCGGCCATCACCGGAACCCTGGTCGCCGCCCGACGGCTCGACTGGATCTTGGGTCGACCTGGCGTGTGCGGTTTCGTCGCTGCCGCGCTGCTTGCCGCGGGGAGCATCTCCAGTGGGGCCGATCTCTCAGCCGGCGCGTACGAGCCGCCACGCCAGTGGCTGCATCTCGGGTCACTGCTGAGCGTCCAGCCCTACGGTCTCGCCAAGATCGTCGTGGTCATCGCTGCCTGCGGACTCACGGCAACCGCCCCGCGCTGGCTCGGGCCGCGCTTCATTCCACATCGCCATGCCGCGGGTGCAAGCGCCGCGGCGGTCGGCGCGTGGGCGCTGCTCATCATCGGCACCGACCTCGCCTCGTCTGTGATCGTGTTCGCGGCAGCTTGGCTGCCGCTGTGGCTCGACGGAGACGATCCCGTCGGCAGTGACGTGCCGCCCGTTCCGCGAGCAACACGTGCAAGGGCACTCAGCGGGGTCATCGTCACCTACGCCGTCGGCGTCGCTGTGCTCGCCACCGTGTACGACCGGTTGTCCGCACAAGTGCATTACTGGCTGAACCCCTGGACCGGTGCCGAGGGCGCGACTGTGGTCGATGCGGCCTTCGCGATCAGCGCCGGCGGCATCAGCGGGGTGGGCCTTGGACTCGGCGCGCCGCAGCACCTGCACGAACCGCACAGCGATTTCATCTTTGCCGTCATTGCCGAAGAGCTCGGCGTTCTGGGCGGCGCAGCGCTGCTCGTCGCATTCACACTGCTGGTCGGGGCCGGCGCGGGCATCGCCCAGCGGGCGCTGGGAACCCATCGACTGCTGGCAGCCGCTGCAACGTCAGTCATCGGGCTGCAGGCACTGTTCACCATCGCCGGTGTGCTGCGGTTGCTGCCGCACACCGTGGGAGCTCTGCCGTTCGTGGCCCACGGGCACCTGGCGATGGTCGGCAACGGCATCGCCGTCGGGCTGTTGCTCGCCATCTCCGACGCCAGCGATGCCGCCCGAGTCGAGTCTCAGCAACTGTCGCAGGGCGCGCCGTGAGGGGGCGCATCATCCGGTTGACCGTCGCGCTTGCCGCCGGCTTCGCGGTCCTGCTGGTGCAGCTCACCAATCTGGGCTTCGTCTCCGCCGAAGGTCTCCGCAATCACGAGCTCAACACGCGTGCTGCGGCGGCGGCCGTCGGCAACCCACGCGGTGCGATCATCAGCGCTGACGGCGAGGTCCTCGCGCTCCCCATCGGACACGACGACACCGGTCGGCGGCTGCTCCGTGCGTACCCGCACGGCCCGCTGTACGCGCACACCGTGGGCTACCTGGGGCCTACGGCCGGAGCCAGCGGCATCGAGCGCAGCTACGACAGCGAGCTGTCGGGCACAGCGACTGGCATTGCCGTGCAGGAGTTGGCCGACCTGTTCACCGACAGCGGTCGAGTGGGTGATGTTGTCCTGACCCTGAACCACGGCGTGCAGCTCACCGCGCGTGCCGCGCTGGGCGACCGTGACGGCGCAGTCGTCGTCATCGACCCGGCGACTGGTGCTGTCATCGCAATGTGGTCGCGCCCCAGCTTCGATCCCGACGCGCTGGTGTCACCGGCGCCCGGTGCCGTTCGAGCCGGTGCCCGGCTTCCGGTGGCGCGCGCCTACCAGCGCCACTACGCACTGACCGCCGACGAATCATTCGGCACGGCGGGAGCCGAGTTTCTTGAGGGTGCGCGCCGGAAGCCGGGTTCGACCGGCATCGATCTGCCCGGCGAGCCGGACGGGGCTGAGCCGGACGGCAGCGGCGATGACGCACCGGTGCGGTTGACGCCGCTGCAGTTGGCAGTGGCGGCCGCGTCGATCGCCAACGAGGGGATGCGGATGCGTCCCCACGTCGTGCACCGCGTCGACAGCCGCTCGACCGAGGGCGAGCCGTCAGCTCCCGACACGTCGGTCGAGAGCGCTCCACGCGATGCCGGACGCCTCTTCGAGACTGCCGGCACGGCCGGACTGCTGGCTCGCATGACCGCAGCGGCGCAGCAGGCCGCGATCAGCCTCGCCCCCACAGAGGGTGTCGCGCTTCCTGCAGCGATCGCGGCCGGCCGGCTGGGCGATCCGTCCGACACCGACACCCGAACCGGGAGCTGGGCGGTGCTGCTGGCCCCGGCAGATGCGCCCACTGTCGCCGTGGCGGTGCTGATCGAACCCGACGCCACCCTTGACATCGGCAATGGACGAGGCGGCGGTACCTTGGCAACGATGATCGCTGCGACCGCAGCGGAAGCCGCCCTTGCGCTGCGGGCGGTCCCCGAATCCGACCTCCCGTAGCCCGAATACTTCGCAGTCACCCCGCCGGTCCGACGGCCCGATCTGGCAGCAATTGCCCACCGCTCATGGCAGACACCGACAACCCAATCTTCGGCGGTCGCTACGAGCTGTTCAGCCGCATCGCGCGAGGCGGAATGTCCGAGGTATTCCTGGGTCGCGACCGCCTGCTCGACCGGCCCGTCGCCGTCAAGGTCCTGTTCCCCGAGTTCGCGACCGACTCGTCATTCGTCGAGCGGTTCAGGCGTGAGGCTCAAGCCGCCGCGAACCTGAGCCAGCCGAACGTGGTCGGCGTGTACGACTGGGGCAACCACGAAGGCACTTACTACATCGTGATGGAGTACGTGGAGGGCCGAAGCCTCGCGGAGGTGATCCGCAGCGACGGCCCGCTGCACCCCGACCGGGCTGCAGATATCGCCATCGACATTGCCGCTGCGCTCGCATTCGCTCACAGCAACGGCGTGGTGCACCGCGACATCAAGCCCGGCAACGTCATGATCACCCAGTCCGGCCAGGTCAAGGTGGCCGACTTCGGCATCGCACGAGCGCTCGGCGGCGAGACCGACGACCTGACACGCACCGGATCTGTCATGGGCACGGCTACGTACCTGTCGCCCGAACAGGCTCAGGGACTGGAAGCGGATCCGCGCAGCGATGTGTACTCGCTGTCCGTCGTGCTCTACGAGGTGCTGACCGCGGGGCCGCCATTCACCGGGGACAGTCCCGTCGCTATCGCCTACAAGCACGTCCAGGAAGCGCCAGTCCCGCCGTCGCGCTACAACGCCGACGTTCCCCACGAACTCGAGGCCATCTGCCTGCGCGGGCTGGCGAAGGACCGCGCCGCGCGCTACGGCTCAGCCGCCGAGCTGCGCAACGATCTGCTGCGGTTCCGGGCAGGTCAGCCGACTCATGCCGCAGCAACCGACGTCACCGCCTATTTCCCGGCTGTGACAGCCGCCGCGCCCGAGAGCACGCCGCGTACACCCCCTGCCGAGCCGGTCGCCGCGCCTTCGCCGCCCGCATACCAACAAACTCCTCCGGCGCCGCCGGCGCCCCCGTACGGCGGAGTGCAGTACCCGCCGCAGTACCCGCAAGGTCCGCCGCCCGGCGCCGTCGAGCCACCGGACCGCACGCCGATGTGGATCACGCTGCTGGTCATCTTGCTGCTGGTGATTGCAGGGCTGGTGTTCCTGCTGGTCAACGACCGCGGCGAGCCGGGCGTGGTGACCGAGCCCGAGAGCACCTCCGATGTGCGGCTGCGGGTGCCCGGCGTGGTGGGCCTGCATTTCACCGAAGCCGAACGCGAACTCGCCGACGTGGGCTTCGAGCACGTCAGCATCGAATTCTCCGAACGCGACGACGTCGACGAGAATGTCGTGTTCCAGCAGAATCCACGCGCCGGGCTGCTGCTCGCCGAGCCGAACGATCCCGACAATCCGATCACCCTGTTCGTAGCCGCGCCGCGCACCCTGATCCTGCTGCCCAACGTGGTCGGACGGACCTACCAAGAGGCAGAGGCGATGCTGGTCGCCGCAGGCTTCAGCGTGGAACGCATCGACGTGCGCAACGACAACTTGGCGATCGGATTGGTGACCGAGCAGAGCATCCCGAGCACCGAGCAGCGTCCAGCAGGCACGATCGTGACGCTGACGGTGTCCGCCGGCCGGGGTGAAGTCGAGGTGCCACGCCTGGCCGGCCAGACGATCGACGATGCCAGGGTCACGCTGGCCCGCCTCGGACTCGTCGACCGGGTGGAGCGTGAGTTCTCCACCGAATTCAGCGTGGGAACGGTGATCCGCAGCAGTCCCGAAGCCGCCGAGCCGGTGGAGCGGGGCAGCGTCATCACGCTGATTGTCTCTGACGGTCCAGAAGAGCTGGTGGTGCCAGCACTGGAAGACTTCGGCACCACGCTCGCCGACCGCATCGAAGCCCAGCTGCTGGCGCTCGGTTTCACCGTGAAGCGCACAGCGCGTGAGGTCTCCAATCTCGACGTCAACACGAACGTCGTTCGCGACATCAGTCCTGAGCCCGGAACAGTGCTCATCGCCGGATCCGAAGTGGTCCTCCACATGTTCAAACCGCCAGCGGTGTTGGCCATCCCGAGCCTGCAGGCATTGGAGACATTCGATCCCGACGGAGTCGAAGCGACGTTGACAGAGCTGGGCTTCACGGTTGAGCGGCGCACGCAATCGGTAGCCGCGGGCGATCCCGCCGACGGACAGGTCATCTCCCTGGATCCGCCTCCAGGCACCGACATCAGGATCAACTACGACACCGTCACCATCGTCATCGGCGAAGCCACCGCAGCAGAAGCCAACGGCGAAGACGCCAACGGCAACGGTTAGGTTGACCCGTCATGGCACGGCCCCGCAAGACCAGCCGCATCACGCCCAAAGGCACACGACCGCAGAACGCGCCAGCCCAGCAGCACAGCACCGGCAGCGACGCCCCCCAGAGCGCTTCGTGGTTCGGCTGGCTGATCGTGGCGCTGCTCGGAGTCGGCACGGCGGTGATCGTGGCGAACTACATGAGCTGGCTGCCGGGCAGCCCGGCGAGCGCATGGATTGCGGTCGGCTTGGGCATCGTTTTGGTGGGCATCCTGCTGAGGCGGCTCCGGGTGTTGTACCGGGGCGCGTGTCATGCGCATCTCGGTACCGCACAGGCTGCACCGGTAGGTAAGGCGCACCCGTCGCAGCTCCCCCGGCGGGGGCGGCGGGGGAATCGGCCTCGAGAACGTGGCCATCATTCGCAGGCCGAGCCGGTACACGATGTAGATGAACACCAGCGAGAGCGGCACGGCCAGCCACAGGCTCACGTTCTCACGCTACTGGCGTGCACCTTTCCTGCCGTAGCGGCCCGATCGCTTGTGACATTGTTTGTCTTGTGCGGCCATCTGGAACTGAGCCGGGGGATTTTGTCGAATACGACATGGACCTCTACGAAGCGCAGCGGCGCAGCGCCATGCGGGCCGCGCTGGAGGCCAGCCGCGCCGATCTCTCCGCTGAACTCGGCGTCGAACTCCAGGTCGCCAGCGAAGGCAATGAGCTGGTGCTGGTGGACGCCGAGGGTGTTCGCTACCGGGCGAGCTTGAACCCCCGAGGGCGTCTGGTGCTGACCGCCGCCCGGAAAGCAAGCCTGCTCTAGCGCGAGGGCGCTGCCCGGAAGGCGCG